>JAQWJE010000050.1 GCA_029248525.1 Candidatus Binatia bacterium | reverse complement strand
GAACTCGGCAAAATAACTCCGTAACTTCGGGAGAAGGAGTACCCTTTTGGGTTGCAATAACAAGATCCAAGCAACTGTTTATCAAAAACACAGGTCTCCGCTAAGTCGTAAGACGATGTATGGGGGCTGACGCCTGCCCAGTGCCAGAAGGTTAAAGAAGTTGGTCAATCTTTGATGAAGCTAACAACTGAAGCCCTGGTGAACGGCGGCAGTAACTATAACTGTCCTAAGGTAGCGAAATTCCTTGTCGGGTAAGTTCCGACCCGCACGAAAGGCGTAATGATTTGGATACTGTCTCGGAGAGAGGCTCGGTGAAATAGACTTGTCTGTGAAGATGCGGACTACCTGCACCAGGACAGAAAGACCCTATGAAGCTTTACTGTAGCTTGAAATTGAAATTGGACTTTATTCGCGCAGCATAGGTGGGAAGCTTTGACGATAATCTTGCGGGAATATCTGAGCTATCAGTGAGATACCACTCTTGTAATGTTAGATTTCTAACTTTGTACCATTATCTGGTCAAAGAACAGTTTCAGGCGGGCAGTTTGACTGGGGCAGTCACCTCCCAAAAGGTAATGGAGGTGCACAAAGGTTCCCTCAGGTTGGACGGAAATCAACCATAGAGTGTAAAAGCATAAGGGAGCTTGACTGCGAGACTGACATGTCAAGCAGAGACGAAAGTCGGCTTTAGTGATCCGACGGTGCTGTGTGGAAAGGCCGTCGCTCAACGGATAAAAGTTACTCTAGGGATAACAGGCTAATCTCCCCCAAGAGTTCACATCGACGGGGAGGTTTGGCACCTCGATGTCGGCACGTCACATCCTGGGGCTGGAGCAGGTCCCAAGGGTTCGGCTGTTCGCCGATTAAAGTGGCACGCGAGCTGGGTTCAGAACGTCGTGAGACAGTTCGGTCCCTATCCGCCGTGGGCGCAGGAAATTTGAGGGGAGCTCTCCTTAGTACGAGAGGACCGGGAGGGACGTACCTCTGGTGTGCCGGTTGTAGCGCCAGCTGCACCGCCGGGTAGCTATGTACGGATGGGATAACCGCTGAAAGCATATAAGCGGGAAGCCCACCCCAAGATAAGATTTCCCTGGACGCAAGTCCCTGAAGGCCCGTTAAAGACTATGACGTTGATAGGCAGGGTGTGGAAGCGCAGCAATGCGTGGAGCTAACCTGTACTAATTGGCCGTGAGGCTTGACCGCTATTCACGAGTTACCATGACTGAACGCTCTGAATGCGTCTCTTAGACAAAGCATGATTCTAATCGATATCCGATTTTCGGTGGCAATAGCGAAGGTGCTACACCCGTTCCCATCCCGAACACGGCAGTGAACCCCTTCTGCGCCGATGGTACTGCGTTCTATGGACGTGGGAGAGTAGGACGCTGCCGAATTCTTCTCGATCAGGCCCGACACTTATTTGAGTGTCGGGCCTTTTCGCGTTCGGGCTTCCGTGGGCGCCGCGAGTCGATAGAGGAGATGTGGCTCGAGGGGGTGCCCCGAGGGCACGCCGGGATGCAGGAAGCGCCCGGCCGGCTCCATGCCGATCTTTTCCATGACACGCACGGAGCGGCGGTTGGAGGTCGCTGTAAACGAGGAGATTTCCTGCAAATGGAGTTCCGAGAAGCCGAACTCGACGGCCCTGGCGGCGGCTTCCGGGGCCAGGCCCTGTCCCCAGAATTGCCTGGCGAGTCGCCAACCAACCTCGACACAGGGTGTGAAGTCAGCGTCAAACGTGGCCGCGGAGATGCCGACAAAGCCTATAAACGGGGCCTTTTCCGGGAGTTCCACCGCCCAGAACCCGAATCCGTCTTCCTCCAGCCGGCGCCGGGCCTGATCTGCGAATCGGTCACTCTCGGCTCGCTTGAGAGGGGCGGGGAAGTGCTCCATTACCTCCGGATCAGCATTCAGGTCGGCAAACGGTTGGTAGTCGTCGTCCGTCCATGGGCGCAGCACAAGCCTTCGGGTGGAGAGGGTGCGGCTTTTTGGGTGATTCGCCATGCCCGGCAGGCCTTTCTTCCGACCCTGACCATAAAAAAACGCGCACCTAAACAAGTTGAGGTGCGCGTTTTAAAGAGTTGCGGGGGCAGGATTTGAACCTGCGGCCTTCGGGTTATGAGCCCGACGAGCTACCGGACTGCTCCACCCCGCCCGCGATCTCTAGCGAGCAGGTAGGGAACTGTCAATTCTTTCAGGCAGATTTGCCTGTTTTAACGACGGCCACCGCCACCGCCGCCACCGCTGCCACCCCAGCCACCGCTGCGAGGGCCGGGTGCGCCAATCGGGACGATCTTGGGCATCCGCCAAGGCATATAGGGTTTCTTGTGGGTGAAGATTCGACGACGGGTTCGCTTGACGAGCTCGCGGAGTTCATTGCGAGAAATCGCATCGTTCTCCAACGCATCGCTCAGGCGGGTGTCGGAAACGTCACAGCTCGCCTCGCCGTATTTGTTCTTCACGGTCAGGCGCAGGCCTCCGTCCTTTGCCGGGGTCGCTTCCCATTTGAGGGTGCGATCGACGGATCGAATGATTTCACCTAGGAGTGCCTTGTCCTCTTGTGCCATGGGTATCCGCTAGCCAATAGCGCTCATGATCTCAAGAAGGATGAGACCTTTCGGGCGCGGCATGGGGCCGAGAGGCGAGGGGTAGGCACCCCGGTCATGGCGTGCACGCAAGAGTTTGGGCGCGCTTGCAGGGTTGCAGTGTTTTATCGCGCTGCGTGCCTTGCCTTTCGGGGGTGCTGGAGGCATGTTGTTTGCTTTGTCTGGGCAGAGAATCGTCACGCAAAATCAGGGGGGATGTGACAGTGGCTACTGTTCTCGTAGTGGATGATGACTCGGAGATCCGACATCTGGTCAAGGGAGTACTGGACCGGGCGGGCTATGATGTTCTGGAGGCATGCGATGGTCGATCGGCCGTCGAGATCGCCGGTGCTGACAGGCCGGACCTTGTGCTTCTGGACATGTCGATGCCGGAACGGGATGGGCTCTGGGTGGCCTCGGAGATCCGTTCGCGCAATGGCGCCGATTCTCCCGTGATGGTCGCACTGAGCGCCCGGCACCAACCCAGCGATCGAGAGCGTGCTCTCGAGGCTGGTTGCTCCTTATTCCTCTCCAAGCCGTGTCCCCCGTCACGACTGCGGGACACCATCAAGACCTTGCTGGCCGGAAGGCCCAGCGAGGGACCGGGGTCCTGACCTCCATATTGGCGGTCGTCGCGAAAAAACTCTGGATTGCGCTGAATCGCGGATGACGATGGCTTTTCGCTGTCCGTGAAGAGTTGTCATCGGCACGCTACGATTCCTGCATGCCTGTAGCTCGCCTGCGCCCGATCAGCCCCCACGTGGCTGCTGTCGATTTGCATGGCCGTTTTCAGGTCGCCGCGTTTTTGGTGCGACATCAACGCGGTCTCTGTCTCGTGGACGCAGGTTTCCCCGGCTGGGGCTTTGCGATTCTTACCGCGGCTTCGAGTTTGCCGGCGCCCAACGAGATCACTGATCTGATTCTGACCAACGCGCATGCCGACCATATTGGCGGCACGCCGGAAATCATCGAGCATGCAGACACGCGCGTTCTGAGCTCGGTGCTGGAGAAGCCCTATATCGAGGGAGCCTCTCTTGCTGCGGGGGCTCGAGGCTTTTTGCCGAAGGTTGCTTTGACCCTGAATCATCTGAACCGCAAGCGCGAAATCCCCACGATCGAAGTCGATGCAACCTTGCAACCTGGAGAGGTGATCCACGATTTGGAAGTCCTTGCCATTCCGGGTCATACGCCCGGGCAGATTGCCCTTTTGCACAGGACGGATGGCTTGCTGATTTCCTCGGACGCTTTGTTCAATGTCTCCGAGTCCCCGAGTCTGGACCCGGTCCCGGGGATGACCGCTGATCCGCAGGCGGCTCGCGAGTCGCTGGCCGTGCTGCAGGCAACCGGGGTCGAGGATCTGGCGCCAACGCACGGGCCGGCCATTTTGGGGCGGGCACAAGCCGTTCTTGCGGCCCTTCGCGAGCAGCTCGGCTGAGGCTTGCGCTCGGGTTTGCGCCGACGCTTGCACTGGGGCGAACAAAAAGCGAAGATTGGTCGTGGCTCTTGCGGCGGATTACGTGGAATTACGATGTCGGAGCGCCTTCTCCTTTCTGGAAGGTGGCTCACTCCCCGAAGAGTTGGTCGAGCGTGCTCTGGAGTTGGGGTACTCGTCGCTGGCACTGGCGGATCGTAACGGGCTTTACGGCGCCCCCCGATTCTGGAAGAGCGCTCGCGAGACGCCACTGCGTTCCCTGGTGGGTGCGGAGGTTGAATTCCGGGAGGGGCGTCTATTGTTGCTGGTGGCCTCTCGCGGTGGATATCGCCGGCTTTGTCGCCTGCTGACTCTGGGCCATTCTCGATCCCCGATCAAAGGCGAATTCCAGCTGTCGCTGGCGGACCTCGAAGGCGAAACAGGAGGACTGCTCTGTCTGGCAGGTGGCCCCTTCAGCCCGATTACGAATGACTTGCGGTACGGGCGAACAACGCAGGCACGGCAACGCGCGAGGGTTCTCCACCGCCTGTTCGGAAAACGTCTCTGGATCGATATCCAAAGATCCCGGAACCTGCGCGTCGAGCGTCGTAGTCGGGCGTTGACCGACCTGGCCGAGGCGGTCCACCTTCCTCTCGTGGCTTCGGGTGATGTCGCTTTCGCGCGGCCCGAGAGTCGAGCTTTGGTCGACCTGTTCTCGAGCATTCGTTTGGGACGCCCTCTTGCCGAGCTGGGACGAGACGCCTTCTCGAATACTGAGCAATGCTTGACCGATCCACGCCTGATGGCGGAACGCTTTCGAGACCTGCCCGAGGCTCTGAGGCAGAGCCGGGAGATCGCCGAGCAGTTGGAGTTTCGTATGGGCGATCTGGGCTATCGATTCCCGGAGTGTCCGGTGCCCCCCGGAGCTTCTTCCCTGCAGTACCTTCGGGAACTCACATTGGAAGGAGCGACGAGGCGTTATGGATCGCCGCTTTCTTCGCGTGTGCAGTCCCAACTGCAGCATGAATTGACCATTATCGGGAAGCTGGGTCTGGAAGGTTATTTTCTGATCGTTCACGATATTGTTCAGTTTTGTCGGAACGCAGAGATCCTGGTGCAGGGCCGAGGTTCGGCGGCCAATAGCGCGGTTTGCTATTCTTTGGGGATCACGGCGGTCGATGCCGTCGGTATGGATCTTCTTTTCGAGAGGTTTCTCTCCGAGGAGCGGGGGGAGTGGCCGGATATTGACCTCGATCTTCCCTCGGGTGCGCAGCGCGAGAAGGTGATTCAATATCTTTATCGTCGCTACGGTGGGTCGCATCGCGCGCCGGCCGATGTCCCACAGGCGCCAACGGTCGGATCCGGTGTGGCCATGACCGCCAACGTGATTACCTATCGCCGCCGGAGCGCGCTGCGTGAAGCGGCGAAAGGTTTTGGTCTCTCCCCTCTGCAGGTGGACCGGATCAGTCGCGACCTCGGGCGACAGGGGTTGGCTGCGAGTGAAGGGTCGTTAGCCGAAAGGTTCATGGAAGCAGGGGTCGATCTCAACAGTCGGCGGATGCAGCTTCTGGTGCGGGCTGTCGAGTCCATGGAGGGACTGCCGCGTCACCTGGGGCAGCATTCAGGCGGCATGATTCTTTCGGCCGGTCGACTGGATGAAGTCGTACCGCTTGAACCTGCGGCAATGCCAGGTCGAAGCGTCGTGCAATGGGACAAGGAGGATTGCGCGGATCTGGGACTGATCAAGATCGACTTGCTGGGCTTGGGGATGCTCGCGGTCCTTGAGAGGACGATTCCCCTGGTCCGCGAAACCTCCGGAGTCGATCTGGACCTGGCGCGACTTCCGCCGGATGACCCAAAGACATACGCAATGATCCAGAAGGCCGATACGGTGGGCGTCTTCCAGATCGAATCACGTGCACAAATGGCAACGCTGCCTCGACTGAAACCGGCGACCTTCTACGATCTGGTTGTCGAAGTTGCCTTGATTCGCCCCGGACCGATTGTGGGGAAAATGGTCCACCCCTATCTCAATCGCCGATCGGGGCGGGAGCCTGTTCGTTACGCACATCCCTCGCTGGAGCCCATTCTGCGTCGGACACTTGGGGTCCCCTTGTTTCAGGAGCAACTGTTGAGGATCGCGGTTGTTGCCGCTGGCTTTCGCCCCGGTGAAGCCGAAGAACTGCGCCGTGCCATGGGGTTCAAGCGTTCAACAGCAAAGATGAAATTTCTCGAGGCGAAGCTCTACAGGGGCCTCGCGGAGCGCGGGATCGAGGCAGGCGCGGCCGAGGAGATCGTTCAGGCCATCACCTCTTTTGCGATGTATGGCTTCCCCGAATCCCATGCGGCGAGCTTTGCCTTGATCGCCTACGCATCGGCCTATCTGAAGGCGCATTATCCGGCCGCCTTCCTTTGTTCGCTTCTGAACTGCTGGCCCATGGGATTTTATCATCCGTCCACACTGATTTCGGACGCCCAGCGGCACGGGGTCGAGGTGCTCCCGGTAGACGTCCTTCGTTCGTCATGGGATAGCACGCTGGAGAAGGGGTCTTGTCGGGGGCAACCGGTGGTACGTCTGGGATTGCGCTTCATCCATGGTCTGCGCGCCGAACAGGGGGTGCAGCTGGTCCGTGAGCGCGAACGGAAAGTCTATGGGAACCTTCAGGACCTGGCCGCACGATCTTCTTTGGCGCAAAACGAGTTGGGTCGTTTGGCTCGGGCCGGCGCATTGGCCTCTTTGGGCGAGGGCGACCGGCGTGCGGCTCTATGGCAGATTTCGGCTTTGCCACGACCTCGCGAAACTTTGCTTCATGGTCTCGAAACGTCTCCCGAAACCGCGGCCGATGCGTTCATCCCACCGGAAATGACCCCTTGGGAGGAGCGATTGACGGATTATGCGGCCACGGGTGTGACGACCGAGCCACATCTGCTCGCGGAGCTGCGTTCGGAACTGCGGGGAAAAGGGGTTCTTTCGCTGTCGCAGATGCTCGCGCTTCCGGATGGAGCATCTGTTGAAGTCGCGGGGGCGGTGATCGTCCGTCAAAGGCCGCAATCGGCTGGTGGGTTCTGCTTTCTGACCCTGGAAGATGAGACAGGGCTGGCAAATGCGTTTCTTGTTCCGCAGATATTCGAGCAATTCCGTAGGGTTTTGCAGAAATATCCTTTGCTGATCCTGAGCGGTTTTCTGCAGAAACAGGAGGGTGTGACCCATCTGAAGGTGGATTCTCTGAGGCCGGTAGGGACTGAGGAGCACCTTCCACCGGCGCGAAATTTTCACTAAATTTCCCTATTGATAACGATAATCAATATCTATATCCTTACACCATGATCGTTTGTCTTTGTCAGGGCGTTTCCGAACGAGTCGTCCAGACCGCCATTCGCGGCGGTGCCTGCACACGCAAGGAAGTCACCAATTCCTGCGGCGCGGGTGCCGGTTGTGGAGGCTGCCATGGCTCGATTCGAGAATTGCTGACCGAGGCGAAGGCGGAAGAGCGGCGCGAACTTGCCAAAGTCGAGAACGCTCAGTCCCGCGAAGACAAGGGCACGCACCCTCTCACGGGTGTTCTTTTCCCCGCACCTGCCTGAGGCGAGGCTGGCCTGCCACTTCCGACCGGCACCTTCTGGCTATAGCCGGGAAGGCGCGGTGCTACCGGGAAGGCGTAGTCTGATCCGGCGGCAGGATGCTCTGACCGCTGGCATTTTTTTCCGCCAGAAAGACGAGGGTCTCGTCGAGGCCCCGTTTGGAGAAGAGTTCCTGCACCTGAGAGCGGAAGTTGGCCACGAGGCTGATATGCTCGACGACGACGTCGATGACGCGCCATGACCCCTTGATCTTGCGCAGGCGATAGTCCACGAGAAAATCCTCGCCTCCGGGCTGCAGGATTTTCGTCTTGACCGTCCAGTCGCCGCGGGGCTCTTCGCGATCACCGGTGATCAAGATCGTCTGATCGTCGAAGCGGCTTATATTCTTGCCGTAGGTCACGCCGAGATGCTTTTGGAACTCCTTGCTGAAGGCCTTTTTCTGCGCGGTGTCCATACGCCTCCAATTGCGTGCCGCAACCAGTCGGGCAATGCTCGGGAAATGAAATCGCCTGTCCGCGATGGTCTCGATCCGGGCGATTTTGCTCTCGTCCGAGAGGTTGCCTTGCTTGAGAACCACGATGACTTCGTCAGCCATGTCAGAGACAAAGGCCGTCGGCTTTTGTTCCGAGCCGATGCTGGTCCCGGGCAGCAGGATTGCCACGAAGAGCATCAGAAACTGCATCACGAACCGCATCACCATTCCTCCTCATCGAAATCATCGAAAAAATAGAGTTCCTCATCACGTTGCCGGCCGGCTTCTTCGGCTCCGAGAATTCGCTCCTGACGCTGTTGCCCGTAGGCATCACGTGCCGCGATGTAGAGATCTAATGACGCGTCTTTGAGGTCCTCGACCTGACCGAGGAGGAGGGCGCGTCGATTGATCGTATCGGCCACGACCGAGCCGATCAGAATTGGCCAGTCGATGAAAAATGTGGTGATTCCGAGATATCCGTCCACCAGAAGTCCGACCGAATCTCTAGGATTTGAAGGCCCCCACAAGGGCAGTACGAGGTAGGGCCCGGGCGGGACGCCCCATTTGCCGAGCGTCTGTCCGAAGTCGGCCCTTTGGCGTTCCAGATCCAGAAAGCTGGCTGCGTCGAAAATGCCGCCGATCCCGAGAGTTGTGTTGACGCAAAATCGACTCAACGCGAGCGCGGCCGGATCAAGCTCGCCTTGCAGGAGAAGATTTACGAATCGCACCGGAAAGAGCAGGTTGTCGTAGAAATTCTCGATTGCGTATTCGATGGGTTTCGGGGCGATAAAGTCCCACGTGCTGGCGACCGGCTGAAGGACCCAATCGTCGAGGTCCTCGTTGAAGCCGAAGATAGCGCGATTCATGGGCTCGAGAGGGTCACGTCCCTCGGGATCGGCGTTCCCTTCGACAGTCTCCAACTCTGCGGTGGGGTCTATGGGATTCGTCCCGGCAGCCAGACTCGCCGAAGCCCCGAAGGCTCCCATCAGGAGCAGGAGAGTAAAAAGAGTTCGGCGGAACCGATCTGGAGTCTTCCCGAGCACAATCGAGCTTTAGTTGGGCGCCCCGACATTGTCGAGAACTTTGCCGATCAAGCGTTCCAGAATAACCGCAGACTCGGTGAAGCTGATTTCTTCGCCGGAGGTAAGAATCAGGTCCTCACCCCCGAGCTGGAGGGAAATATAGCGATCGCCGAGGACGCCGGCAGTGACGATCGATGCGCTGGTGTCGGTCGGAAGCTCCAGCGACCCGTCGAGTTCCATGCGGACACGAGCCCGGTAGTCGTCATCGAGCGCGATGGCCCGAACGCGCCCGACCCTGACCCCGGCGATATCTACCGGAGCGAGCTTTTTGAGTCCCGCAGCTTCATCGAAGGTCGCAAAAAGGACCAGGCCGCCCTTTTCGGCAAAGGGGTCCTGGCCGACGCGGAAGGCCAATACGGCAACGGCAATCATGCCGAAGATCACGAAGAGTCCGGCGATCAGATCGCGTGCAGGTGAACGTGTCATCATATCTCGAATCCCCATAAGGCCGTGACGAAATAATCGCTGATCAGAATCGCGACCGAGGTGAAGACCACGGTGGACGTCGTAGCGCGACTGACGCCTTCGGCGCTCGGTGTGGCGGTGTATCCCTGGAAAGTGGCGATGAGCCCGGCCAGAGTCCCAAAGAGCAACGACTTGACGTAACAGGCGCCGATATCGTCAGCGAAACGAATTGAGTCCTGCAGGCCGCTGAGAAAGGCGCCTGGATCCATCCCCATCAATTCGACCCCGACAAAATAGCCACCTGCCAGACCGAAAAGGACAAAAATGGCGGTCAGAATCGGCATCATCAAGATCATGCCCAATGCCTTGGGGGCAACGACGCTTTGCAGCGGGTTGATCGACATCATGCGCAGACCATCGAGCTGTTCGGTCGTGACCATGGACGCGATTCCGGCGGCGGTAGCGGAGCCCGCTCGTCCGGTGACCAACAAGCCGGTAAGGACCGGTCCCAGCTCTCGAATCAGACTCAGGCCGACGACGGTTCCCAGCGCGCCCTCGGCGCCGAAGCGAACCAGGGTATTATATCCCTGCAGACCCAGAACCATGCCAACCGCCAGCCCGGATATGGAGACGACCAGCAGGGAAAGAACGCCCAGCAGCCAGGTCTCTTCGACCAGCCGACGCCCGCGCCATGGTGGCTGGATGATAGCTGCCAGGAGCTGGGCCGAGAAAAAAAGAAACTGGCCGAGGCGCTGGATCGCGGTCAGGGTCTGAAAACCGAGTTGACGGATGGCCTGGAGTGTTGCGTTCATCCGAGGCTCCCCGCGGGCCGACTCTCCTCGAAGAAAGCCGCGATTTCCGTTTCGGGTCGGGCGCGCATCTCGTCTGGCGTGCCTGATACGTGGCGGTCACCAAGAAACAGGAGCACGTGATCGGCCATCCGCATGGTGGAGGGAATATGGTGGGAGACCACAAGGATCGTCATGCCGTGCTCACGGTTCAGATCAACCAGTAGTTCCTCGATGCGGCGGACCGATATTGGGTCCAACCCGGAAAATGGCTCATCGCATAGAAGAATGCGGGGTTGGTGGACGATGGCGCGTGCGAGCGCGGTGCGGCGCAGCATCCCGCCGGATAATTCACCTGGAAGCAGGTGGTCGACCCGGCGCAAGCCGACGCTCTCGAGCGCTTCGTGGACCCGCGCCTCGATTTCCCCCGCGGTGAGCGCGGTATGCTCGCGGAGAGGGAGGGCAATATTGTCAAAGACGTTCAGCGAGTCGAGGAGGGCGCCGCCCTGAAAAAGCATTGCGACCTGATCGCGGACGGCGCGTAATTCGCGCGGATTGGACCCGACGACCGATGTGCCGGCGACCTCGATGGTTCCCGAATCGGGGGCGATGAGGCCCCCGATCAATCGCAGCAGAGTGCTTTTCCCCGCACCGCTGCCCCCGAGTACGACGCTGATTTTCCCCGCCGGAAAGCAACCGCTGAAGTCATTCAGGACCGAGCGAGAGCCAAAGGACATCGACACATCCTCCAGCCGGATCTCGGCAGGGCTTGAGCTATCGGGACCAGTCGCGACCATCGGTATGGCAGGAGCCTATCAGAGGGCTGCCTGCGAAACGACTAATGATTCCGATGCCGCGAACGCGTCTTTGGGGTCGGGCTTTCCAGTCGCCGTCGGGATAGAGGATGTGCCGGGTCGCGTTGCTCCCGTGTTCCGGCGTGTCTGCGCAGAAGGAACTCGTCCATCTCTCAGTCCAGGACGACGGCATCGACAGGCAGGTAGTCATACAGGTCGTCTGTGTGGTGCTGCTCGCGCAGTTCGTCGGCCTCACGAAGCATGGCGACAATCTCGCTGAATAGCTGGTCGGTAGCCGCCCGGTCGCCACCGGGGTCGACGCTATCCAGCCAGTTGAGCCGCACGAAGTTCATCGCCTTGGCGGTGCCCTCCCGATCAAAAGCGCTGCCGGATCGTTCCAGGTCGGCATGAACCAGATACAGCCACATGCGAGCGAGGTTGCTCATCAATCGTTGGTTCCAGAAGTATCTGGGGTCGCTCTTGCCGACCATCGGGCGCTGGAATTCGCTGTGCTTGAAGACCAGGAAGGGCCGAATGCTGGCCCATTTGCCGTGTCCGGCACGGGCGTGGTGCCAAGGCCGAATTTTGGCCGCGGCGTTCGCTTTCAGGGCCGACATCCGAGCGGTGATAAAGGCATAATGCCCATTCCAGACGCCGTGGTGCAGCGGGTAGAAGTAGTCGCCGGAGATTGTCGCAAAATCATCCTCGGAACGCAGCAAGGCATCGTCGACCATCCAACCGGCCCAAAACCAGGCCCGCTGCAGTATCCGCGATTGGATATTCTGCTCGCGCTCGCGGGACTCGGCGGGGACGAATTCCGGAAAAGTGGTGCAACCGTCGGGGTGGTTGCAGTTGAGTGGGTGCTGGCGAATCAGGTCGCCCACCCGCCAGAAGGGATTCCTCGCGATGGAGGTTGCCAAGCTGGCCTCATCGGTTCCGCCTGGCTGGTCAATTGTTGTATCGGGAGCCGCCAGAGTCCCTCGGCGCAGCATATGGCCCATGACTTGAATGGCCTCGTATTTCGTCTGCATCCAGGTGAAGGCTCTTTGGTCAGCAGGCGTGAGTAAGGTCTCATGGCTCCCGGTGTTCTCCCGAATCCTGTCGTAGAACCTCCAGAAAGCAAGGTCCGTCGGATTTTCGGCATAGCGGTCGAAGCTCGCGTAGAAGGCTTCGTCCTGATCGGGAAGGGGCTCGGTTGCCAGGTTCGGCAGCCATTCGGCGACGCTGGCCGATTGGCCAGTATTGCCAGCGGAATCGTCTGGATCCTGACCGATATGGCTGGGCCCGTGGAAGGTGTCCTCTGACCAGCGGTCGAGTCGAACGCCGATCTGCAATTTAT
Source organism: Candidatus Binatia bacterium (assembly GCA_029248525.1). Taxonomy (NCBI): domain Bacteria; phylum Candidatus Binatota; class Binatia (SeqCode); species Binatia bacterium. The sequence continues at coordinate 27,518 of JAQWJE010000050.1, read as the reverse complement.
GGACATCGAGTGCCAGAAGTTGTTGCTCGGCGAGCTCTGCCTTGGCGCGAGAATCGATCACATCCGTGAGCAGGATCAGACTCTGCTCCTCGGCGAGGTGTCGCAAGAATGCAAAATCGCGTTCCCGGGGTGTGTTGCCGGGGAGTGCGGCAAAGCCGGGCTGCAGCGGGCGGAATTTCGCGGGGTGCAAGAGCTGGGTAAGTGCGTGCTCTTCCCGCTGTATCCGGACCAGCTCCACGATGGCCTCGGATTTCTCCGCCGAGACGTGCTCGAGGGCCCGGCGACGGATGTCTTCATCGCGGTAGCCGATGATCGCCAAATCAAATCCATCGGGCACATGACATCCAGCGCACGATCCGTGGTTGCCCTGAAATCGGAAAGCGTCGAGACCGGCCTCTCTGGCGAGTCGTCGTGCTTCCGGCGCCAGGATGCCACCGGTGCGTACGGCGGCGCAGCGAGCGTCCCCCTCGGCCGGACATAGGATGCTCTCGGGATACAGGGCGGGCAGGGGTGGCGTATCCTCGACGATCCTTTCGATTTCGGAAAAAACGAAGGGTACGCGAATATGCGACGCTGCATGGGAGGAGACGGGCTCACCCGTGCGGATCTCGGGGCCTTCGCGGGGCGGCATCAGCGGGTTACGAAACTCGATGCGGATGCGTCCATTTTCAAGGTCTCGATAGGCTCCGATCGCCGTCAATCGCGGAAACCGTGGGGAGTCGTAGAGGTCGAGGCCACGATTTGCGTGCGCGGGAGCGGCTGTGAAAAGCTCCTCGCGGTCGACGATGCCGTCATCCTCGAAGTCGAAAAGGATTCGGGCCTGCGCATAGATTCCGTTGGTGGTGCTGCCGTCGAGGTAAACCCACAGCGAGCTTGGACCCAGATCGGGCGCATGGGAGGCGGTCAACATATCCGCCTCATAGACAAGCGCGGTCGGTCCGAGAGGCAGCCTGTCAAATCGTCCGGCAGTGCCGGGCTCGATCTCGAGACGGCCTGGCTGCAAGGCGGTGGAGGGCCCTACCAGGTGAAGGCGGTTGTTCTCGAAGAGCAGAGTCGTGCCGGGCGCCGGGTCCTCGGGTGCAGGGCCCTGTTCCCGCGCGCAGTCGTTCGAACAGAGGTCCGTCTCGGAGAGGTTTCCGTCGTCGCAGGATTCAGGCCCCTCTACCAAACCGTTGCCGCAGACGGCTGAGCCACACTGCGCAGGACCGGGCATGGCGCGCGCCGAGAGACGACCGGCCGTCGTATTGATCCGCGTTTCGGCGGTGTCCGCCTCGAAAGACGAGCACAACCGCTGGTCCCCTATCTGCAAGTCAAGGTCCATCGAGGCCAGCGGGCCGGTCATGGGCCAGTCCCAACCGGGGCCTCGCGCCGTCCATCGCAGACTGCCGCTGCGCGCGGTCTGCCGCAGGGAGATCGAGCGAATGCCGCCTCTTGCGGCGGACGGGTCGTGGTAGCGCCAGCCCCGACTGCCGGCCGGTTGGCCCAGCGCGCTCCATTTGGTCGGATCCAGCAGGATTCGCTCGGTTCGGCCCTCGTGAACGGGGGCGCCGCCGGACCAGCGCACCAGTATACTGGTTTCCTGGATGCGCGGATCCGGGAGGGGATCGGTGGTAGCGAGAGCCGTCGTCTTCGCCGACTTCAGCACGACAAGGCTGCGGGATCCGCCTTCGGTTGGTTCCACTCTCAGGGATCTCCCGGCCAGCGGCCGGTTGGCGTCAGCGGGACCGCCGGTGAGGAGGACCAGCGCCAGAGTGATCAGGCCACTGCATGCTCTTTTGATGTTCATCGATTCGCCCCCCGTCGGTTCCTTCATGGAGGCAAAATGTTGACCGGGAATTCGAGATGTAGCCAGAGTCCGAAAGTCGATATTCCGGTTTTTTCGACCGATTCAGGCAAAGTCAGTCCGGGCTGCGGGGGCGGACGCTGATGCAATTGGGTGGCGCGGGTCCTGCGGGGCTGAAAATAGAAAAGCCCCTGCGAGGCAGGGGCTTTTCAAAGCGCGCCCGGCAGGAATCGAACCTGCACTTAGGGCTCCGGAGGCCCTCGTGATATCCATTTCACTACGGGCGCCTGAGGTTTTCCCTTACAAGAGCGATACGCGAGATGCCATGAGTGGGCGGAAAATTCCATGGAGGCACCGCATTCGTGGCTTCCTCGGCCCGTCTCGGTGGCAGCGAGGGGTCGGGATCGCTAAGGGTAATGGCGGCAGAGAAGACCTTCACTTTTGGAGGGCGGTAGCCAAGTGGTAAGGCACCGGGTTTTGGTCCCGGCATTCGAAGGTTCGAACCCTTCCCGCCCTGTTGATGAAGCGGTGAAGTGAAACGCCGAGCAAGCTATGAAAGACGACCAGAAATTACCAGAGAAGAGCAAGGACGCACTGCGGGTCTTCAGCGGGAATTCCAACCTGCCGCTGGCCCGTGAGGTCTGTTCGCATCTGGGCACGCCCCTGGCACAGGCCGAGATTCGCCGTTTCAGCGATGGCGAAATCAATGTCGATATTCAGGAAAACGTTCGCGGTAGCGACGTTTTTGTCATTCAATCGACATCCACGCCGACCAACGATCATTTGATGGAACTCCTGCTGATGCTCGATGCTCTCAAGAGGGCCTCGGCAAAGCGGATCACCGCGGTCGTGCCGTATTACGGTTATGCGCGTCAGGATCGAAAGGTGGCCCCGAGGGCCCCGATCAGCGCCAAACTGGTTGCGGATCTGATGCAGACTGCGGGCGCTGGCCGATTGTTGACGATGGACCTGCACGCGGGTCAGATTCAGGGCTTCTTCGATTGTCCGGTCGACAACCTCTACGCCACTCCTGTTTTGTTGCGCTACTTGCGTGACCGGGTCGACGGTATGCGCGCCAGCGTGATTTCGCCGGATGCAGGTGGTGTCGAGCGCGCGCGCGCCTACGCCAAGCGGCTTGATGGTTCGCTTGCCGTGATCGACAAGCGGCGTTCGGGCCCGAACGAAATCGCCGAGATGAATATCATCGGCGAGGTCAGCTCGACCACCGCAATCCTCGTCGACGATATGGTGGACACCGCCGGAACGCTGACGACGGCGGCCAAGGCAGCGATCGACGCCGGCGCAACAGAGGTGCTGGCCGCATGTTCTCACGCGGTTCTGTCCGGTCCGGCGATTGAACGTCTGGAAAAGTCGCAAATTTCGGAGCTAGTCGTTACAGATACGATCGATCTTCATCCCGCTGCCAAGGCGTGCTCGAAGGTCAAGATTCTGTCGGTAGCTTCACTCATCGGCGAGGGCATTCGCCGCACGCATAGCGAGGAATCTGTAAGTTCTCTCTTTGTCTGAGAGAGAAAGCAGATTACCCGGAGCAGGTTCATGGAAACGATCTCACTCAATCTGGAAAAACGCGATTCGGCAGGTAAAGGCCCGGCACGGCGGACCCGCAGTGCCGGCGAAGTCCCCGGTATCTATTACGGCCAGGGTTCCGATGCCGTATTGATTCGCGTCGAGGCGAGAGACTTCAATCGTCGCATCGCGAACCTCGAAGGCGCTCATTTGATTCAGACGTCCTCGCCGGCGACGGAACTCGACGGCAAAATGGTCCTGGTGCGAGAAATCCAGAGTCACCCGGTGTCGGGCAAGACCCTCCACTTTGATCTGTTGCAGGTCCCGTTGGATCAAGAGATCGAAGTCAAGGTTGCCTTGCATTTCGATGGCAAGTCCGAGGGCGTCGCTCTCGGCGGAATTCTGCAGCCGCTGATTCGCGAGCTGAGCTGTCGCTGCCTCCCGACCGGGATCCCCGAATCGATTTCTGCAGATATCACGAAATTGCAGGTCGGAGATTCGCTCCACGTAGACGACCTCGTCATGCCGGAGGGCGTGCGCGCCGTCCCGGAAGACAACCCGCCAGTGGTGACCGTGATGGCGCCGGTGGTAGACCGCCGTCTGGAAGAGGAAGATGAAGCAGCCGCCGCGGCCGCGTCGGAAGCGGCAGCCCCGGCAGCACCGGCGGGCGACGCACCAGCTGAGTCCTGAGTTTGGCCCGAGTGGTTGTGGCGGGCCTGGGCAACCCCGGGGCGCGCTACGCGGCGACACGACACAACATCGGATTTCTTGTTCTGGAGAGTTTTCTTTCCGGTAAAGATAGTACACTCGGTCCCGAGACACAGGGGGTTCGCCTCGCGCGAGTCTCCGCGGGTGATACCGAGTTGGTCCTTGCCAAGCCCCAGCTTTTCATGAACCGCAGCGGGCCACCCCTGGGGGATTTATTGGCGCGGGAGGGGATTTCGCCCGAGTCGCTCCTTGTGATCCATGATGATCTGGACCTTGAGGAGGGGCGCCTGCAATTGAAGCGGTCCGGGGGCACGGGCGGTCATCGCGGGCTGGATTCGCTCATCGAGAGCCTGGGAACGGATGTTTTCCCCCGATTGCGGGTGGGAATCGGCCGCCCGCCTGCTGAAATGTCGGTTGTGGACTTCGTTTTGGAGCCGTATTCCGCCCTTGAAATCGAGAAGATCTCGGAAACCATCGCCCGCGGAGTCGACGCAATTAGCGCCTGGAGCCGCTCCGGCACGGAATCTGCGATGAATATCGTCAATGTCCGCGGAAAAGTGCCTTGAGAGGCCGACGTCCGATTGCTAGGCACTGGTGTTCTTCCGGAGGAAACATGCGCGCTTACGAATGCACAATCGCCTATCATCCTGATTTGGATGCAGATGGCGTCAAGGAACAGATCGAACGGACCCGTCAGGCAATCACCAGCAAGGGTGGTAGCGAAATTCAGGTTCACGAGTGGGGCATGCGAGAGCTGGCCTATCCGATCCAGAAGCTCAAGCGGGCACAGTTCTACGTGGTCGAATATCATGGTGGCGGAGAGGCCGTAGCCGAGGTTGAGCGCAATCTGCGGATCGCCGATACGGTTTTGCGCTACCTGACCATCGCTGTGGACCCCGACCGTCCGCCTCTGGAACTCGCCGGCGTTCGCCGCGAGGTGGAGGAGGCTGCGCCCGCAGCAGAAGCAGAGATCCCGGCAGCGGAAGCCGCCGCCGAGACCGAAGCCGCTCCGGAAGCTCCTTCCGAGCCGCAGGCCTGATCGGGCCCAACCGAGGGTATGACCAATGGACGTGATTCTTCGAGACGATGTAGAGCACCTCGGTGAGATGGGTGATGTGGTTCGGGTTCGACCGGGCCATGCGCGGAACTATCTGATTCCTCGCGGTCTGGCCGTTTTGGCCGACAGCAAGAATCTTGTCTCGCTCGCCCATGAGAAGCGTTTGGTTGAGGACCGTCGTGCACGCAAGCGCAAGGCGGCCGTAGCCGAGGCGGATCGCATCGAGGGTCTGGTTCTCGAGACGAAGGTGCGTGCCGGCGACGAAGACAAATTGTTCGGTTCGGTGACCAATATGGACATCGAGAAGCTCTTTGCCGCGCAGGGTGTGGAGGTCGATCGCCGTCGTATCGACCTGCAGGATCCGATCAAGAAGCTTGGCACGTATCGACTCACCGTCGGCATCGAGCAGGACGTCAAGGCGACCTTCACGCTGAAGGTTTTGAGCGAGTAGGTCCCGGCGGGTGGAACGGCGTGAGCGCCGCTAACCTCAAAAACCGGAAGCTGCTGCACTCGGGTCGTGTCTTTGACTTCGAGTTGCACGACGTTTGTCTGCCCAACGGGGTCGACGTTCGTCTGGAAGTGATCGTCCACCCTGGCGCCGCGGCCATTCTGCCGCTGACCGCCGACGGGGAGATTTTGCTCCTGCGTCAGTATCGCCACGCAGCTGGAGGCGAGATCTGGGAGATTCCCGCAGGAACCCTGGAAGCAGGCGAGGACCTGCTTGACTGTGCGCGTCGCGAGTTGCTCGAGGAGGCTGGAGTGACCGCCGACGAGTACGTAGACCTTGGGGACTGCCTGCCCCTGGCCGCCTATTCGACCGAGCGGATCCACCTCTTTTTGGCGCAAGGGCTTCATCCCGCGCAACAGCAACTCGAAGAGGATGAATTGATCAGCGACGTGGTGGCGATGCCGGTCGCTCGGGTTGGCGAGATGATTCTTTCGGGCGCGATCGAGGACGCCAAAACGATTACGGCCTTCAGCCGGGGCCAGCTCGGCGGGTGGCTGCCCACAGTTCCAGCGGCCTCCCGGCGGCCTTCTCCAGCCCGCGCCTGATCTTCCGGCCTGCTCTCGTTCCCGAGGCTGCTGTCGCGTCGAGTTGACAGTGACGGGGTCCATTGGTACCCGATACGCTGGTTTTTATTGGGTTTTACAGGCGCGTAGCTCAGCGGCAGAGCACTACCTTGACATGGTAGGGGTCGGCGGTTCAATCCCGCCCGCGCCTATTTTTAATTGGCTGGAAACTGATGGCGGACGAGTCTTTTCGGGAAGAAGAGCGCTTGGTGGTCGGAGCCAGAGCGGGAGAGACTCCGAAGGAGGCTTTTGTCCGCTCCGGCAGGACCTCCAAGGCGATCAAGAAGGCAATTGGTGCTCGTGCGGGCGATCAGTTGTTCGACCTCGTCACGCCCCTGCCTGAAGACCTGGAGATCGAACCCGTCGGCATGAGTTCCCCCGATGCTCTCGAGTTCATCCGCCACTCGACGGCTCATCTCATGGCGCAAGCCGTCCAGCAGCTCTTTCCCGACGCGCAGGTCACGATCGGCCCCGTGATTGAAGATGGCTTCTACTACGATTTTGCTTTCGAGCGGGCTTTTACGCCCGAGGATCTCGAGGCGATCGAAGACGAGATGCGCAAAATCTCCAAAGCGAATCTGCCGATTGAGAGATCGGTGGAGTCGCGGGAAGACGCCGTCGCCAGGTTCCGCTCGATGGGCGAGGACTACAAGGTCGAGATCATCGAGTCGATCCCCGGCGACCAGCCCATCTCGCTTTACCAGCAGGGAGATTTCGTCGATCTCTGCCGGGGGCCGCACGCGCCCTCGACTGGACGCTTGGCGGCTTTCAAGCTGACGCACGTCGCCGGGGCCTACTGGCGCGGCGACGAAAAAAACGAGATGCTGCAGCGCATCTACGGAACGGCGTTTGCTGACAAGAAGGAATTGAAAGCACACCTCGAGCGCATCGAGGAAGCGCGCAAGCGGGATCATCGCAAAGTCGGGCCGGCTCTCGATCTGTTCTCGCTGCACCCGATTGCCCCCGGTATGCCTTTCTTCCATGCGCGAGGGACAATCGTTTTCAATACGCTTGTGACGTATGTACGCGATCTCTACACGCGCTACGGTTACGACGAAGTCATTACGCCTCTGCTTTACAAGACCGAGCTCTTCAAGACGTCGGGGCACTACGACTCCTACCGCGACGATATGTTTCTCCTCGAGGCCGACTCCGACGAATACGGCGTCAAGCCGATGAACTGTCCCGGGCACGTGTACCTGTTCGGGCAGGGGAAGAAATCTTACCGGGATCTGCCCATTCGGATGGCTGACTTTTCCCGGTTGCATCGCCTCGAACGTTCGGGCGTCATGGCGGGGCTGACCCGGGTGCGCGGGTTCTCGCAGGATGACGCGCATATCTTCTGCATGCCTGAGCAACTCGATGAAGAGTTCGCCTCCTTTCTGCAGATGACGCGTGAGGTTTATGAGGACTTCGGCTTTGCCGACGTCGAAGTCGCCCTCGAGACGCGTCCGGAGAAATATCTCGGCGAACTGGAATTGTGGGAAAGGGCCGAAACGGCACTGGCCGAGGGCCTGACCCGAGCCGGATTTTCCTACAGCGTGAGCCCGGGCGATGGTGCGTTCTACGGGCCCAAGGTCGCTTTCAACTTCCGGGACGTTCTCAAGCGAGATTGGACGCTGTCGACAATCCAGCTCGATTGCGCGATGCCCGATCGATTCGGAATCAAATATACCCGTCCGGATGGCTCCGAGGGGCGTCCGATGATGCTGCATCGGGCCGTTTTGGGCTCTTTGGAGCGTTTTATTGCCATCTTGCTCGAACATACCGCTGGTGCGTTGCCTTTGTGGCTGGCGCCGGAGCAGGTCCGAGTGTTAAGCATCACCGACCGGGTGGTTGATTATGGCCACACAGTCGTTAAATCACTGGAGAAAGTCGGTGTCAGGGCAACCCTCGACCAGCGAAACGAAAAGCTTGGTTTCAAGGTACGAGAGTCCCAACTGCAGAAGATACCGGTTCTGGCCGTGATCGGAGACCAGGAAGCGGAAGCGGGGTCGGTAGCACCGCGCTTTCGAGGGGAAAAAAATACAGAGGCCGAGCCTCTCGATGTCTTCGTGCAGAGAGTGGCTAAATTGGCGGAATTACCGAGTCGGGCAAGGGAATCATCCCCGACATCGGATGGAACGAGAGAAAACGAGACGCATCATGCCGAAAATTAAGACCAATCGAGCCGCAGCCAAGCGCTTCAAGCGCCTGGCCAGCGGTAAATTCAAGCGTTCCCATGGGTACGCCCGGCACCAGATGCGGACCAAGACGACGAAGCAGAAGCGCAAGCTTCGCAGCGGCGTGATTGTCACCGCGGCGGATACTCCGTCGCTCCGGCGCTTGTTGCCGAACGGATAAGGGGTAGATCGATGCCGCGAGTCAAACGTGGGTTCAAGGCGCGTCGCCGCCGTAAAAAATATTTGAAGCTGGCAAAAGGTTTCGTCGGTGGCCGGCGGAAACTTTATACTGTCGCGCGCGAGACCGTCGAGAAGGGGCTTGGATACGCCTTCCGTGACCGCAAGGTCCGCAAGCGAGACTTCCGTCGACTTTGGATCGTTCGCATCAATGCTGCGGCCCGGGCGGAAGGCATTAGCTACAGCCGGTTGATCGCGGGGCTGAACAAGGCCGAGATCGAGATCGATCGCAAGGCTCTTGCTGCGATTGCCGCTACGGATTCTGCTGCCTTCGGCGCCATTGCCGAGAAGGCAAAAAGCGCGCTGACGGCCTGAGCCGCTAGCGAGGGCGCGGCATGTCGGTCGGGGAGGAGATTGACTCTCTTGAGAGAGAAACGCTCGTTCGCGTGCCGACTCTCAAGACCGAAGAGGCGCTAGAGCAGCTTCGGATCGAGGTTCTGGGGCGCAAAGGCGCCATTACAGGCATTCTGCGCGGGCTGAAAGACGTCGCTCCGGAAGAGCGCCCGGTTCTGGGGGATCGGGCCAACGCTGCCAAACGCTCGATGGAGTCAGCGATCGATACGGCCCTCGTCGAGCTGCGCGCTGCTGCAGAGAATATCCGTATCGAATCCGAGCGGATCGACGTTTCTCTCCCGGCCGCCCGTTGGCCGACGGGGCACCTGCACCCCTTGCAGCAGTCGATGAGCGAGGCGATCGCCGTGCTCGAGGGGATGGGATTCGAGGTCGCCGACGGACCCGAGATGGAGGACGACGAGCATAATTTTGAGGCTCTGAACTTCGCACCGGACCACCCGGCCCGCGATATGGCCGACACCTTCCTGCTCGAAGATGGTCGTTTGCTGCGGACGCATACTTCCCCGATTCAGGTGCGGGAAATGCGAAAACGGAAACCGCCTCTCGCGGTGATCGCACCGGGCGCGACCTATCGCCGCGATGACGACGCCACGCACCTGCCCATGTTCCACCAGATCGAGGCGTTTCTGGTCGATACGGATATCCGCTTTTCCGACTTGAAGGGCGTGCTCGAGGAGTTTCTCGGAGCCTTCTTCGGCAAGGTTGGTTTACGTTTCCGTGCCTCGTATTTTCCGTTTGTCGAGCCGGGCGCTGAAGTCGATATCGCTTGTGTGATGTGTGCGGGTGCAGGCAGCGGTTGCCGTGTCTGCAGCAATACGGGATGGCTCGAAATTCTCGGGGCCGGCATGATCCATCCCAATGTCCTTCGTTCGGTCGGCTATGATCCGAGCGCCGTGTCGGGCTTTGCCTTCGGCGTTGGAGTGGAGCGCCTGGCGATGCTCCGCCATGCCATCGATGATATGAGGCTTCTCGTGGAAAACGACCTTCGCTTCTTGAGGCAGTTCTAGAAAATGCTTCTCCCTCTGGATTGGCTCGAAGAGCGGCTTTCGGATTTACCTGCAGCAGACGTCCTCGGCGAACGGTTGACGCTCGCCGGACTCGAGATCGAAGAGGTCCGTCTGTCTCAAGTTCCTGCGAAAATTGTGGTCGGGCGGGTGATGCAGGTGGACCCCCATCCGGATGCGGATCGGCTGCGGGTTTGCACGGTGGATGTGGGCGGCGAGACACCGGCGACGATTGTCTGCGGTGCTCCGAATGTGGATGCCGGACAGTTTGTTCCGGTGGCGATGCCGGGGGCGCGGATGCCCGGTGGTATGAAGATCAAGGCCGGGAAACTCCGCGGCGTTCGCTCCGAGGGAATGATTTGTTCCGAAAAGGAACTGGCACTCGGCGAGGGCCAGGACGGCATTCTGGTGCTTGCGGCCGCAGATTTTCGCGATGGCCGAGACCTGGTGCCGGGAGAAGCCCTGGACGCTCGATTGCCGGCAGTCACGGTTCTCGATATCGCCATCACACCGAACCGAGGCGATTGTATTTCGGTCCTCGGGATCGCCCGTGATGTGGCGGCTATTTTCGGGCTGGACCTGACACCGCCTACAGCCAGTGTGGTGGATACAAATGGCGCGGAGTCTTCGGTTGCCGCGGCCATCGAGGCGCCGGACCTTTGTCCCTGGTATTGCGCGCAACCATTCGACGTGAGCAATGCGATTCCGACCCCCCTGTGGATGCGTCGTCGCCTGGAGCAATGCGGCGTGCGCGCCTTGTCGCCCGTCGTTGACCTTACGAATTACGTGATGCTGGAAACCGGCCAACCGCTCCATGCCTTTGATGAGTCGTGTGTTGCCGGTGGCACGCTGGTGGTCCGTCGGGCCACCGCCGGTGAGAAGATGGTTTTGCTGGATTCGAGAGAGATCGAACTTGTATCGGACGATCTCGTGATTGCGGATTCCCTCGGACCGGTTGCTCTGGCAGGGGTGATGGGTGGTGCGCGAGCCGAGGTCTCTTCAGCGACCACGAGGATCGTTCTCGAGAGTGGAATTTTCGACCCCCGCACGGTCCGTCGCACAGCGCGCCGCGTGGGCGTTCATTCCGAAGCATCGTTTCGCTTCGAACGCCAAGTCGATGGGCAGGGTGCAGCGGAGGCCGTTGGCGTCTTTGCGGCGATGGGGCAGAGCCTTTCGCTGGAGGCGGCAGGCGCGTGCGCCGTGGCCGGACGAAAGCCCGTGGATGCGGCCGCGATCGCGCTTGATGCGAAGCGCCCCGGGCATCTGCTCGGGGTTTCTGTGCCGGAGGCCGAAACAATTGCGGCGTTGGAGTCGCTTGGCGCTCGTGTGGAAGGGGCCGATGGCTCGCTTCTGGTAACGCCTCCCTCCTACCGCAACGACTGGCAGCAGGAAGCAGATCTGGTCGAGGAGGTCGCGCGCTTGCGTGGCTTCGACAAGATTCCGACCACACTTCCCCGAGTGGAGACGCGGGCGCGGCGACGCCCGGGAAATTTCTCGCAAGCCGTGCGGGCCGCCCTGTGCAGCCGCGGGCTGTCCGAAGCACTGACCCTGAGTTTTGCCGAGCCCTCCGAGAATGAGCGTTTCCCCGGCATCTGGCCGCAGGGCTCCGGAAGCGTCCTGATGCGCAACCCGCTGGCCACCGTAGCCAGCGAGATGCGCCGGAGCCTGCTTCCCGGAATGCTGGAGGTCGCGCGTCTCAATCGCTCGCGTGATGCGGCCTTTATTCCGCTATTCACGACAGGCCGGATTTTTGCGAATCCGCTGACGGGCGCAGCAGAGGAACGACGAGCCGTGGCCATGCTGGTGGCCGGGACACCGCCTTCACCCGTGGGCGAGGCCTCGATGCCGATCACCTTCCTTGGCTGGAAAGGGCTTCTGGAGTCCGCGCTCGATGAGATCGGTCACCTCTCGGCGCGGTGGGTGTCGGGTGATTTACCCGAAGCATTCCATCCGGGGCAGGCGGCGATCTTGTCGGTCGGCGATCGCGTCCTGGGGTTTGTAGGTGCTCTGCATCCGCGTGTGGCAGCCGAACTGGATCTCGATGATGCGCCGGTCTGGCTTGCGGAACTGGACCTGGAACTATGGAAGGAATTAGCGGGAGACCATCCGCAATTTTCGCCGCTTGCACGACACCCCGTTGTGCGGCGCGATGTCGCTTTGCTGATGTCTGCCGATCTGCCCGCAGGGCAGGTCCTCGAGGACCTGCAATCGGGCGGCGTGAACCTGCTCGAAACTGTGACGCTTTTTGATGAGTACCGAGGAGAGGGCGTGCCGGACGGGCAGAAGAGTCTGGCTTTCAGTTTCTCCTTTCGGGCGCCTGATCGCACGCTTACCGATGAGGAAGTGGGTGCGGCCCAAGAAAAGCTGCTCGCTGGACTTGCCGAGAAATATTCGTTCGAGCTACGCTGAGACCTGAGGAACTCTGATGACAAAAGCCGACATCGTCGAACAGATCCATCAACAATCGCGTTCTTCTCGCAAGGATGTCGCTGAATGCGTGGATCTCGTTTTTGAAAAAATCAAAAGCACTCTGGAGGGCGGCGAAGCCGTAAAGCTCTCCGGGTTTGGCAACTTCATCGTTCACGACAAGCGCGCCCGACGGGGGCGCAATCCGCAGACCGGGGAGTCGATCACGATCTCCAGTCGGAAGGTTTTGTCCTTTCGCCCGAGCCAATTGCTCAAGGCGAAGGTCAATCGCTGAACGAATCTGGCGGATAGAACAGTGGGTGAACGGTTCTACCCGCCTGTGTTCGCTTTAGCGTTTTCGGGTGGTCTGGACTCGCGGCGTGAGTCGGTAGACTCGGTGCGTCGAGGCACGGGAGCGGCCGGCGCTCTCGGGCTTGCTGTTCTGCAAGAGTTTTCGCCGGAGAGTTTCCGGCTCGATCGATAACGAATCGCAGATATTATTGAAGGAGTACGGCCACTCCCAATCTTCCGATCGTATCCATCGCTCGGACTGACGCGCCAGGAGGCGCGCACGAACGCGAGGGCTATGCAGGTGCTCTTGATAGCAGCGAATACCGTCTTCGAGCACAGCGAGCATCAAGGCTCGTTCTCCGGCGACTTCTTCGAGGCCGCCGCTATCAAAATGTTGCTCGGGGAGAATGACGTCTGGACCTGAATAGGATTCGGTGGTGTCCGTCTGAGTTTGAACTGGGGTTGCGAGAGCTTCGTTTGCAGATTTCATGAATGGAATTCCTCCTGCTTGAGAATTCGGGAACATTTCCTGAACGGGGAAAGTTTCAGTTTCGGCGGGTGCTCATGGTGCGACGGTTACCGAGAATCAGGAGGCCGAAAGCAAAACCTGCAACGACTGCGGAACATAATGTGGCTGTGGGGTCTGTGAGGGCGAGCATGAATTTCTCCGTTTTGTAAGGGAATGTCCGTATGCGCCGGAAGGGGGAGCGCGAGGATGTCTTTCTCTCTTCGCAAGACTCGTGCCCAAAAATCGCGCGACGAATTCAGGTTTTGTAGGCTTTTTTCGAGGCAGGAATTGGCGCGAATCGGGCATTTCTGCAAGTTTTGAGTGCCGGGTCGATTTTCGGACAGTTTCGCACGGTGAGACACTTTCAAATGAAGGGCTTGCGCGGAACTTGCTCCTTGGACATTCGCCGATTAAAGCTCCCTTCGATTCGGGGCGTAGCGCAGCCTGGTAGCGCACCTCTTTGGGGTAGAGGGGGTCGCCAGTTCAAATCTGGCCGTCCCGACTTTCGCCCGACCTCCGGGAGCCATGTGCTCCCGGAGGCTGGGTGATCACCGAAGGTTTGGCCAGATTTGGCCAAATCTGGTATAAAAGCTTCGGGAGATCGGGGTTGGCCCGGTTCCATGGCGGTAGGTGTTGGGTGGCGGTGATGCGGCGGATCGCAAGGATACGCGCTCTGGTCTTGGGCGCTTGTTGGACAATCGGTGTGGTGGGGTGCTCCCCGGTGCCGGATCTCTCGCCATCAGGGCCGCCAGCGGCTGCGGCGCAGGCCTATAGCCTCCCCAGTTATGCGATGATCTGGCCCTCCGACGGCGCGCTTGCGGCTAGTTTCGGTCCGCGGGGCGACGAACATCACGACGGAATTGATATTCTCGCGAAAGAGGGTCGCCCGGTTCGTGCGGCGCTGGGTGGCGAAGTTCTCTTCGCTGGCTCATTGCCCGGCTACGGGAATGTGGTGATTCTGCAGCACCCAAAAGCCCTGACCACCGTGTACGCACACAATCAGGTAAACCGGGTCCGGGCAGGGGCAAGAGTGCGCCGAGGCGAAGTCATTGCTTTGGTAGGACGCACGGGTCGGGCGACAGCGCCGAATCTGCACTTTGAGGTGCGGCGCCGGAATCAGGCTCGTGATCCCATGCAATACCTTCCGCGAAGGACTGTGGAGACCGCAAGCCTCGACAGACATTCCGGAAGCTGAAAAGGAAAGAATTCATGTCAGATTTGAAATCACATATTCGAGAAGTTCCGGATTTTCCGAAACCCGGAATCAGCTTCAAGGACATCACGCCTCTGTTGGCCGATGCCAAAGTTTTCGAGGAAGTCACGCGCCAACTGGCGGAGCCCTTTCGGGGCAAGGTCGACGGAGTCGTGGGTATCGAATCCCGTGGATTTATATTCGGCGCGCCGGTCGCACTCTCGCTGGGGGTTGGCTTCCATCTGATTCGGAAACCGGGAAAGCTCCCGGCCGAGACCCACGCGATCACCTATGATCTGGAATATGGGAGCGACACGCTGGAGATCCACAAGGACGCTTTCGCTCCCGGCAGCCGCGTTCTCATGGTGGATGATCTCCTGGCGACTGGTGGCACCGCGCGTGCCGCCGTCGAACTTCTCGGCAAACTCGACGTTGAAGTGGTGACCGCAGCTTTCGTCATCGAGCTGACAGCGCTTCCGGGACGCAAGGTGCTCGAGCCCGTCCCCGTCCTCTCGCTGATCGGATACGACGATTGAGCATGGACACGCCGATCCGATCGACCTTCAAGCAAATGATGAACGAGGTCGTGGACTATGGGAGTTGTTGCGAATGCGGCTCCTGTGTTCTCGTCTGTCCGCATAACGTCATCGACTATATCAACGACAAGCCAAAGCAGGTCGCCAAGGAGTCTGCCGCCTTTGATTATTGCGGTATGAGCGAGGGGATTGGTTGTGACGTCTGCGCCCAGGTGTGCCCACGCTTGTTCCCTCGAGATTTCCAATTAGCTCCCGAGGTCTTTCGCGATGAGCCTCCGGTCTACGAAGGGATCTTTGGGAACTATCGTCGAATTCTGGTAGCGCGCTCTTCGGACAAGGGGATTCTGGAGTCCGGACAGGATGGCGGTGTCGTCACCACGATGCTCGCCTATATGTTTGAAAAAGGCATGATCGATGGCGCTGCTGTTTCCGCGCGCGATCCCGAGTTGCCGGCACATCCTATTCCGGCGTTGGTTACCAGCCGTGAGGAAGTCCTCGATACGGCAGGATCCTGGTACACCTATTGCCCCAACAACCTGGCCCTGCGTGAAGCTGAGGAGAAGGGCTGCGAAAAAGTGGCCTTTGTCGGTGTGCCTTGCCAGATCACTCCGATCCGTAAGATGCAGCAAGCCGATCCCGCCTTTCTCGACAACGGCAAGAAGAAGCCGCAGCATGTCGAGAAGCAGACCCGTTTTCTCAAGAGCTACGGCGACCGGGTCGACTGGACGATCGGGTTACTTTGCTCGGAGGTATTCACCTACGAGGGGCTGATGGTCGACAAGATTCAGGAAGATATGGGCGTTCCCCTGAGCGAAGTCACCAAATTCAACGTGAAGGGGAAGGTCCTCATTTACAAAAAGGACGGCGAGGTCGTAGATATGCCGTTGAAACGCTCACAGGAATACGCGCGAGCGGAGTGTCATCACTGCGGCGATTTCACCGGCGAGCTCGCCGATATCTCCTGCGGCGGTGTTGGGACGACGGACTGGACGATCGTGATCTTGCGCAACGAACGTGGCGAGGAGCTCTTCGACGAGATGGTCGCCGATGGCCGCTTCGAAACTCGCCCCATGGAGGAGTTCGAAAAATCGATGACGGTTCTCCTCCGGCTCGCGCAGCGCCAGCACGAGCGGGTTCCGGTCCCGCCCGGAAGGGATCCCTCATGGGTGAGACCGCCGTTTGCCCTGCCGGGGGACCGCGACGAGTCCTGATCGGGACGAGAGCTAGCGGAACAGGTCGTTCTCGGTCGGGCGGATCAGCCGGGTGCCGTTGTTGGCGCGACCGGATTCGTCGGGTCGAGTATTGGGGGCGGGGACCCATCCACGGATCAGGATGGCGGGCATGCCATCGGATTTTCCCATGGCGAGGCCTGCTGCACTTGCGAGCTGGTCGGCGGCAGCGATCTGGGTGACCCCTAATTCTCTGCCGATCAGATCCGGAGTGCCGCCGAGGTCTTCGATCGGGTTGAGGCCGGCGACACCGAGTGCAAATTCCACCTGTCCCTCGCGCCATGGTCGGCCGAAGGTGTCGGTCACAATCACGGCAAAGTCGACGCCGAGCTGCTGCCGCAAGCCCTCGCGAAGTTTCTCTGCCGAAGCATCGGCATCGAGCGGGAGGAGGGTAACAGTCCCCTCCTCGACAGCATTCGATTGGTCGATTCCTGCATTGGCACAGATCCACCCGGGTCCGGTCTCCACGATCAGATTGCCGCGCTCCATGCGAACGATCCGATTGCTCTCGCGGAAGACGAGTTCGACGAGCCGCGGATCTTTTTCATGCGCCTCCGCCCAACGGCGCGCGAGGTCGGAGGGCTCGATCCCGTCCAGCGCGACAATGCGCCCCTCGGCCTTGGATACGATTTTCTGGCAGACCACCAGCACGTCGCCAGCCTTGACGCCCAGCTTGGAATCGGAAATCGCCGTGGCGAGGACCTGGCTCAGGTCCGTGTCCGCGTGAATTGCCGGAATTCCGGGCACGGGGAGAATCATGATGGGCATTTTAAACCGCCTTTCGCGGTTGGGAGCGGAGTGCTGCGGCCATGGAAAGAGCGGCTTTTGCTACATGACGACTTTTGGCCGCTGTGTTCATCAAAATGGGAAGACATGCAACGGCGAGGCCGTCTGCGACGAGGCCGCGCTGGTGTTGCTGATCTTTCTGGTCGAGAAGCAATCCGTCGAGGAGTCCCTTGTAGATACTCACCAGACCGCTCGGGCTCGCAGCGAATCCGAGTCCACGCATCATGCGGTCGGCCGGGCCTTTGACAGTGCGCCCGCCGATCAAGGGCGAGACGCCGATGATCGGTGCTCGGGTCTTGCGCATCGCACCTCGCACGCCGGGCAGGGCGAGAATAGGACCGATGCTGACGAAGGGGTTGCTGGGCGCGATCAGGATCAGATCGGCACGCGCGATGGTTTCCAGAATACCGGGGGCGGGTTTCGCGGCACGAATCCCGGCGTAAGTGATTTTCAGCACGTCGCTGCGGGCCCGGTCGCGCACGAGGTACTCCTGAAATGCGAGTTTACCCTTCGGTGTGTGGATGATGGTCCGCACACGGTCGTCGCTCATGGGCCGGATCCGCATGGAAACCCCGAGGGCTTCCCTCTGGCGGCGAGTGACCTCGGTCAACGACTCGCCGCGTTGGAGCGCCGCTGTGCGAAAGAGGTGCGTGGCCAGATCCTGATTGCCGAGTCGGAACCAGACGTCCTCCCCGAAGGCCGCGAGGGCGTCCATGGTATCGAAGCGGTCCCCACGAAGTCCCCAACCCTGCGTGCGGTCGACCTTGCCGGCGAGCGTATAGAGCAAGGTGTCCACGTCGGGTGAGACGTGCAGGCCGTGGAACGTGTCATCGTCTGCGGTGTTCACGATCACGTCGAGTTGGTCGGGCGGGAGGGCTGCGGACAGGCCACGAAGGAACCGGGCACCGCCAACACCACCAGCCAGGAGAAGGGTTTTGATCATCCGTGTTCTTTTCCTGGCCGCCTCGAGGACACCTCAGGCTACGAGAGTATCGGGGACTTCGCCGTAGAGAGTGGTGCGCTGCCGGGCCGTTCTTCCGGCCTCGTGAACCAATCGCTCGATTTCTTCCACCGGGGTGAATTCGCCGGCATCCGCGCCTGCTTCGCGCGAGATGCTTTCTTCCATCAGGGTGCCACCAAAATCGTTGACGCCGGCGGCCAGCGATGCGGCCGCCAGGTCGTGTCCGAGTTTCACCCAGGAAGTCTGGATATTATCGATCGACCCGCGCAGGAAGACTCGTGATAGAGCGTACATCCGAAGGTCGGCGATGCCGTGTTCCTGAGGCGTGACGAGACCGCGCTGGAAGAGCAGGGTGTTGTCATGAATGAACCGCAGCGGCACGAACTCGGTGAAACCACCGGTCTCATCTTGCAGGCGCCGCAAGAGGGCAAGGTGGGCGGCTATATGATGGGGCTTTTCGACGTGGCCGTACATGATCGTGGAGGTCGACGGAATTCCCAGGCGATGCGCCGCTGTCACGATATCGATCCACTGCTGGGTGTCGACTTTCTTGTAAGACAGAATCTCTCGTACTTCGTCATCGAGAATTTCGGCTGCTGTCCCTGGAATGCTTCCCAGACCTTCGTCCTTGAGTTCGCCCAGAAACTCTTCGAATGTCTGCTTGGCACGTCGCGCGCCGTAAAGGATTTCCATCGGCGAGAAGGCATGGACGTGAAGGTCGGGGAAGGCTGTCTTGATCTCGATCAGGAGGCGTTTGTAGGTATCCGGCTTCATTTGGGCATTGATGCCGCCCTGCATGCAGATCTCGGTGGCCCCGCGGTCGATCCCTTCCTGAATTTTTCCCAGGAGTGTTTCGTCATCGTGGTAGTAGGCGTCGCTCTCCCAGCGTTGACGTTTGAACGCGCAGAATTGACAGCCCACGAAACAGACGTTCGTGAAATTGATGTTGCGATTCACGACGTAGGTAACTTCGTCGCCGACGTCTTCCTTCCGGATGGCATCAGCGGTCGCGATGAGCGCCTTGAGGTCATCCCCCTCGGTGTGGAGGAGGGCCAGAGCGTCTTCCTCGGAGATTCGCGTCTTGCTGAGGCTCTTCTCGAGAATTCTGCCGATCATCGGTGAGGATGCCGTCAGATGGGCCGCAACCGAGGCTCCTTCGGGGAGGACCTCGCGGATCTGATCTGCCATCGAACTCATGTTGCTTTCCCTTCGTTCCCTTTGCCAGAGCCTCTTTGTGCGACGGCCCTCTGGTGTATTCGTACCGGTTCAGCAAGGTTCTTGTCGAGGAATCCCGGACGATTGATGAATTCATCGTAAATCGGGAGTCTGGGCCGCAATTCGAAGCCCTCGGCGGCGCAGGCGCGCTCCAACGCGCCCAAATGGGGCCACGGGGCCTCCGGGTTCACATAGTCCGGGGTCAGCGGGGAGATGCCGCCGAGGTCATTGATCCCGCTTTCCAGCAAGGGAGGGAGCGATGACGCATCCGAGAGGTTCGGGGGCACCTGAATATTCATTTTCGGGCCAGTCAGAAGCCGAGCGACAACGATCGTACGCACAAGGTCCAGAGTATCCGGTTCTGCGGCACCTGCCATGGGAATCTCGGGTTTCGCGCGGAAGTTCTGGATGATGATTTCCTGAATATGGCCATGCCGATTGTGGGTATCTGCGATGGCCAATAACGAATCGACCCGATCTTCGAGGCTCTCACCGATACCGAGCAGAATTCCGGTCGTAAAAGGCACCTGCGCTTCGCCCGCATCTTCGAGGACTCGGAGCCGCTTTTCGGGGTCCTTGTCAGGGGCATAGTAATGGACTTCGCCCTTTTGTCGGAGTTTGGGACTGACGGATTCGAGCATCATCCCGAGACTGACGTTGCTAGGTTTCAGCAGAGCGTAATCTTCCGGTCCCATGAGCCCGGGGTTGGAGTGCGGGAGAAGACCTTGCTCAAGGGCGATGTCGCAGGCCTTGCCCACGTACTCGATTGTGGAGGCCATTCCTTCGGAGCGGAGCCATTCCCGGTAGCGGGGGGAGTTGTCCTCGGGCCGGTCGCCGAGGCACATCAAGGCTTCAATGCAGCCGAGCGATTCGGCGCGTTCGGACCAGCTGCGGATCTCTTCCGGTTGCATGGTCCAGGCGCCCGCCTCATCCTCATCGCGACGGAAGGTGCAGTAGGCGCAGCGGTCGCGGCAGAGGTTCGTGACCGGGAAAAAGGCTTTCGGGGAATAGGTGACGACGCGCCCCTTGCCGGCATCGCGCAGGGTCCGGGATTCTTTGAGCAGATGCTCGAGTTCCTCTCCCGTTGCCGAGAGCGCCCGAATCGCCTCCCGGCGACTGATTGGCTGCCAGTCGGGAGCGGCTGCGGCGCCCGTCTGCATCTGCGGATTTCCCTGTGCCATCTATATCTTTCGCGCTAGTACCCGGTTATCCGGGAGTCAAGTTACCCGACCTGACCCTATTATACCTGATTTTCAGCGCCGGTCCGCTATCGCGAGCTTGTCCATACGGTACTTCAGGATGCGCCGGGTCGTCCCCAGGACCTCGGCCGCACGAGTCTGGTTGAACTCCGCCTGATGCAGAGCCTCCTGAATGAGCCCGCGTTCAAACTCGTCGACGGCATCCGAGAGGCTCTTTTCGCCCGTCAGAACTTCGCGGCGGCTCGCGGGAGCCTCGGAGGGGAGGTCCTGGGACATCGAGCTGGGCAGTTCCTCGGGGGATACCGGCCCCGGCGCCGAGAGCACCAAAAGGCGCTCGATGAGATTCTCGAGCTCCCGGACATTGCCCGGCCAGCGATAGCGCAACAATCGCTCGATAGTTTCCGGAGCGAATTGGCGCTCCTCGACGCCGAGGTCGCTGGCTTTGTTCGAGACGAAATGGGTGATCAGCAGCGCCAGGTCCTCTCGCCGTTCGCGCAGAGGCGGGAGTTCAAAGGCGACAACATTGAGCCGGTAGTACAGATCCTGCCGGAAGGAACCATCCTCGATAGCCTCCTCGAGTTTCCGATTCGTGGCGGCAATGATGCGGACATCGACGGAGATCGGCGACTGGCCGCCGACCCGAATGAACTCGCCACTTTCGAGTACCCGCAGCAACTTGGCCTGCAGCGCCGGTTGCAACTCGCCGATTTCGTCGAGAAATATCGTTCCGTTGTCGGCTGATTCGAAGAGCCCGCGCTTTTGTCGGTCGGCCCCCGTGAAGGCGCCACGCTCGTGGCCGAAAAGTTCGCTTTCGATCAGGGTCTCGGGGATCGCCGCGCAGTTCAGGGCGGTCATGGGGCGCGAGGAACGCGGACTCTGGTAGTGGAGCGCGCGGGCAATCAACTCTTTGCCGGTTCCGCTTTCGCCCATGATCAGAACGGTCGTTGGCAGGGGGGCGACTTGAGCGACCTTCTTGAAGACACTTTGCATGCCCTCGGAACGTCCGATGATATTTCCCAGATGGTAGCGCCGACCGACCTCGGAGCGCAGCGCATCGACCTCCCGCTCGAGTTCGGCTGTATGCGTGGCATTGCCCAGCAGAATGCGCAGCTCCTCGATCTCGAATGGCTTCTGGACATAGTCGTAGGCGCCCAGCTTGATGGCTTCGACGGCCGTTTTTACCGTCCGGGTCGCGGTGACCATGATCACCGGAACTTCGGGGTAGGCTGCATGCAGCCGTTCGAGGGTCTCCAGCCCGTCAATGCCGGGCATCACCACATCCAGCAAGATGGCGTCGGGGCGCTCCAGTTTTGCCGCCTCGAGCCCTTCTTCTCCGGAAGCAGCAACGGAGACGTCAAAATCGTCCTCGAGGAGGAGCCGCAGGGACTCGCGGATCCCTTCCTCGTCGTCGATGACGAGGACGCGACAACGCGTCCGGGTTTTTTCCTCTGATCTCGCCGATTCTGACAATGTGCTGAATTCCTTCATTGCTGCGGCGAGTCCTCGAAAGGGTTTCGCCTATGGCTGGGGGAACCCCAGTAGCAGACGAAGCTCGGATTCGGTGCGCTCCACCGCGAAAGTCGCTCCACCTTGCACCAGAGCGCCTCTTACCAGCAACAGGGACAGAGGAAAACTCTCGTCGCTATTGAGCAGGGCTTCCCGGAGATGGCGTTGGCTCTGGGCCTCCGGAAATCGGACCTCCAGGCTGGATTCGCTGGCTTGCTCGATGGTCAGCGTGCCGCGGGGTTCGACGGCTTCTTCGAGATATCTGGCCAGCGTGCGAAAGGCGAAGGTGAGATGGGTGGGGGGCAGGGCCGAACGGAACCCCTCATCTGTGGGGCCCTCGAGCTGGACTTTCTTGGCATCGAGACCCGCCCATACGTCTCGCAATGCCGCGCGAAAGCAGCCGAGGACATCGATGGAACGCGGCTCTTCGGCCTGAAGTCGTGCAAAATCCATCAACTCGTCGAGGGTCGCATCCATTCGTCCGATCGATTCCTCGGCCAGAGTGCTGAAACGGGCGAGTTTCTCGGGGTCTTCGCCCAGACGTCCGGCATTCGTGACGAAGGTTTTCAGGGTCACCAGGGGGTTCTTCAGATGATGGGCGAGTTCGACCGCGATCGATTCAACCGTGCTTTGCCCACGCCCCAGCTTGCCGTTTGGGGGGACGGCACCGCCGGAGGTCGAAGCAGGGCTCTCGGCGACTGAATCGGGCACCGCCGAATTTGGTTGCGCCTTCTCGTGGCCCGCAGCATTTGCAGCATCGTGGCTGGATGCTTCGTGATTTCCGGCAGGAGCAACTGGAGCGGCCGAGTGATGCAGCTCTGCGCTGGCCAACTCCGCGGTTGGCAACGCAGCGTTTGGCAACTCCGCGCTCGGCAGAATTCCGTTCGGCAGAGACGCGGCCTGCGGCTGCGTGCTCGCTTCCGGCAGCGGAGCGTTCGCGTCGTCTCGGACGGTCGCCCGAGGGGCCGCTGACGGGGGGAGCCCCGGTTCAGTCGCGGCCGGCGCGATCCGTTCATTCGAGGTGGCCTCTGTCCCGGGCGCGCCACCGGCACTCCAGACCAGATCCGCTGCCTCGATGGCGGCGTCTTCCGGGAGGGCGAGCAGGGTGCGGGCGAGAGTGCCGTCAAGTTCGGCATCTTCGCCCCGCCAGATATGACGAGCGAGAGCCTCACGGGCCGACTCGGCGAGAGCGGGCACTGGCCGATGGAAATCGTGGGCCAATGTCGCGATACGTTCCTCCGCGGCCTCGAGCATATGGCGGGCATCCGCGGAGATGGCCGGGGTGTCCAGATCGACGGCCGCGAGAAGGTAGAGGAGTTCGGGGAGAAGACGTTGATGGAGCTGGTCGAGGCTCAGCGCGCTCCCGCTGATGAGACGCGGCTGTCGGAGCGCCAGGTCGTCGAGCAGGGATTCCTGGTCGGGAAGGCTGAGGTGTTCGATCCCGTCGAGCGCGAGAGTGGCCCGTTTGCTGATCGCCTCGTCCGGACAACGGATATGCGACGACTGCTGGAGATCGCGGGGCAGGAAATGGTCGCGTTCGCTCTGGCGATGCACAGCCTCGGCGATGCGGAGAAACCATTCGCCGCTCGCCCGGACCAGGAGAATCGGCATATTGGTCGGCGCGGCCCGTCCCAGGATGACGCGCTGCGCCTTGGGCAAAGGCCAGCCTTCGGTGTTCCCGCGGAGGGAGCGGCCGGCAGGAAAGAAGATTTCGGGTTCGTTTCGTTTCATTTGATTGGATGGGGGTTCCGAAGTGGTATTTTTGGTCTCCAGAGGGATTTGCCTATGATCGGAGCTGTCTTGCAACACCCAGCGTGGCTATCAGGACACCCAGCGAGGTCAATGCTCGGCCGCCCGTGGCGACAACGTGGTAAAAATCCATGCGGGCGCGGGCGATCTCGATTTCCTCGGCGCTTGGGGTCCGTCCGATGCGCGAGGACTCCAGACCGAGGGCCACGGCCTGATGCCGGGAAGTATTGACCTCCCCGGTGAACCAATTGCCGATCCCGAGAACCATGAGAAAGAGCCCGGCGCCGATCGCGGGGTTCTTGTACCATGGCCTGCGTATGGGGGGCGTGTCTCCATCTGAAGTCATACTCGTTGGATGCAACCCTTTGCCGCCGCATGCAAGTCGGCGACAAAAGGGCATCTGAGAGTTCTTCGGACAAACCTGCTTTCGTCTGAAGCCGGGAAGCCCGCCAAGGCCCGAAAAAACTTTGCTCCAGATCGCAATTGATGGAACCGAGGCCGTAGTTCTTGGCCTTCCTGCCATCCATATTTATGCCGGGCGCGGCTAAGTCCCGACCATGGGGCGGGGGATCGACAGAATTCTCGGATCGAGTGCGGCCGTTGTTGCCTTGCGCGACGCGATCAGACTCTATGCGGTTGCCGATGGAACAGTCCTCATCGAGGGCGAGACGGGTGCCGGCAAGGAGTTGGTGGCACGCGCGGTTCACGAGGAGGGTCGGCGCTCGGCGGGTCCGTTTTCGTCTGTGGACTGTGGTGCTCTCGCCGAGTCCCTTTTCGAGAGCGAACTTTTCGGTCACGAGCGTGGGGCCTTCACAGGTGCTGTGGGCGCTCGGCGAGGTCTGGTCGCTGCCGCCTCCGGAGGAACCTTGTTTCTCGACGAGATCGAGAATCTCCCACTAGCCCAGCAGGCAAAGCTGCTGCGGTTGGTTCAGGAAAGAGAATTTCGCGCACTGGGTTCGGAACGTATGCGGCGAGCGGACCTGCGGCTTGTGGTCGCGACCAACGAGAATCTTGCCGATCTGGTCGTTCGGGGTCTGTTCCGGGCCGACCTCTTCTACCGATTGGATGTGTTGCGGATCGCTGTTCCGTCTCTTCGCGATCGCCTAGATGATTTACCCGAACTCTTGCTCGACCTGCTCGCACGGAGTGCCGGCGGCGACGCGCCCGGGGTGCCCCCGCCACCGGAGCAGTTGGTACGCCTTCGGCAACGCTCATGGCCGGGCAACGTGCGCGAGTTGGCGAACCTGGCCGAGCGAGTGGCGGCGCTTGCCCCGGCGGTGGGATGGGAACACGCATGGAGAGTGGCGATCGCTGGCCAGCGCGCTCTCCCGGCTCGGCCGGGACCGGCAGGAAGGCTGCACAAAGTCGTCGCCCTCCAAGGTCTGCCCCAGGCCGAATCCGGGAATAACCGGGTGAGCGAGCCGACCTCCCGAGAGCGGACCGACGCCGCGGCGATGAACTACCTCGAAGCCGAAAGCCTGCGGCAAGCGCTCGAGCAACATCGGTGGCGCCGCGAGGATGCGGCGCGAGCGCTGGGGATCTCGCGGGTCACTTTGTGGCGCCGGATGCGGCGTTGCGGCCTCGCGGACGAGAATTGAGGTTTATAAGCGGGCTCACGCGTCGGTGGGGGACCTGCTATAATCTCGACCATGAGCTCGCTTGCGTGCAGTTATCTGGGTCTTCAGGACTACGCCACGGCGCGGCTCTATCAGGAAGGATTGGCGCGGCGGGTGGCGGCGGGAACGTATGCCGGCGGGATGCTTTTTCTCGAGCATCCCGCGCAGTTCACGATCGGCCGTCATTCGGTTCTGCCGGGTGAGGTCGAGGCTCGACTGACTGCGAGCGGTACGCCCGTCAGCCGCACCAATCGGGGTGGTGATCTGACGTGGCATGGCCCCGGACAGCTGGTGGTGTATCCGGTCCTGCCGTTGCGTGCGGCAGGGCGCGGCGTCCGGGCTTTCGTGGAAGGAATGACGCGGGGATTGCAGGAGGGACTGCGTCTCGAGGGCGTCGAAACATGGTGTCAGGCCGGGGCGCCCGGGCTCTTTGTCGACGGACCACCCGCCTCGCGAAAAATCGCATCGATCGGTCTCGCCGTGCAGCGCGGCGTGACCCTGCACGGGGCATCGGTGAACCTTGATTCTCGCGCTACCGAGGGCTTCATGGGACTGGCTCCGTGCGGGCTTGCGGGAGTGGTCGCAACGAGCGTGGAAAATGAACGTGGTGGCGAGGCGCCGAACCCGGAGGGTTTTGCGCGGCGACTGGCACCCTTGCTCGCAGATCGTCTGGATTTTTCCGCAGCTACTTTTGTTCCGCCTCCGGGCATGGAATCCTAGGGAAGGACCATGCGCATCGAAGAAATAATGGAAAAGTTCACCGCCGGCGACCGGCGCGGTCTGGCGAGGCTGATCAGCCTGGTCGAGAATCGCGCTCCGGGCGCGGCCGATGCGATGCAATCGGTCTATGGGCGTTGCGGGCGAGCCCGCGTGATCGGTGTCACGGGTCCGCCGGGGGCGGGCAAGTCCACCCTGACGGATGCGCTGATTCGGCGATTGCGTGAGCAGGGCAAGACCGTAGGCGTGGTTGCGGTGGACCCCTCGAGTCCTTTTTCGGGAGGGGCGATCCTCGGCGACCGGGTGCGGATGCAGGATCATTTTCTCGACTCGGGTGTCTTTATCCGCAGCTTGTCGACACGAGGCCGGCATGGAGGTCTCGCTCGACCCACGCGCGAGGTCGTTCATCTGCTCGATGCCTTCGGCTTTGATGTGGTCCTTGTCGAGACCGTGGGCGTCGGACAAACCGAGCTCGATGTGATGCGTCTGGCCGAGACCACTGTCGTCGTTCTGGTTCCCGAAGCGGGCGATACCATTCAGGTGATGAAGGCAGGGCTTCTCGAGATCGCGAATATTTTCGTCGTGAACAAGGCCGATCGCGAGGGGGCCCGCCGTCTGAAAAACGAGATCGACGTGATGCTGCATATGCGCCCCGCATCAGGTTGGTCGGTTCCGGTCCTGCTGACCGAGGCAACTTCCGGAAAGGGCGTCGACGAGCTGGTCTCCTCGCTCGAAGCTCATGCGGCTTCGGGCGCGACCGCACTGCGTCGTGGCGGTCGCGTCGAATGGCAGGAGGTTCTGCGAGAAGAGGTCCTTCTGAGGCTCGAGCGCGGTCTTGCTGCCTGCGAGGAATCGCTCGCTGGTGAGGTCGAGCGCGGCGACAAGGACCCGTATGCGGCCGCACTCGAAATCCTGAACGATCCCGAACGCGTGACTCGCCTGCTCGCCAAGGGCGAGACGCGGTCGTGATGACGGGATTGGATCGCGACTCGGAGAGCAGCTCGCACGAAGGCCGCCTGCTCTGTATCGGAGACATCCACGGATCCGCTCGAGAGCTCGCCATCCTCCTTCGAGAGGTGGCTCCGCGTCCCGAAGACCGACTGGTTTTTCTCGGTGACTACGTCGACCGCGGCCCGGCATCCAATGAGGTGATCGCGCTGCTGGTCGACTTGCAGGCGCGGCTGCCCGGGACGGTATTTCTGCGCGGCAACCACGAGGAAATGATGATGGACTTCCTCGGCATGGAAGGCGCGCGCGGCAGCATCTTCCTGCGGGCCGGCGGGGCGTCTACCGTCGCGAGTTACGGGCTGGATCCCGAGGCGGCGACGCCCGAGAAGTTCCGCTCGGTCCTGCCCGAGACCCATCGGCGCTTTCTGGAGGAATCTCTGCGACTCCACCATCAGGAAGGCGACTACCTCTTCGTCCATGCCGGGGTGCGCCCCGGGATTCCGCTCGCCGACCAGCATCGCGATGATCTCCTGTGGATCCGCGAGGAATTTCTCGGCCAGCGCCATGGGCTGCCCCAGACGGTGGTTTTCGGCCATACCCCGCAGCGGGCGGCGGTTTTCTCACGCCTGGGCTGGATCGCCATGGATACCGGATGTTGCTACGGCGGATTGCTCTCATGTCTGGATCTGACCGGCGGCGTTTTGCATGAAATTCGCCGCGATGAAGACGTGGTCAGCGCCCGTCAGGTCGGCGACA
>JAQWJE010000048.1 GCA_029248525.1 Candidatus Binatia bacterium | reverse complement strand
GAGGTAGGGCAATCCGAGAAGCACGCGCGTGAGCGTCAGCGTGACCGGCAGTACCAGACCGAGAGCAA
Source organism: Candidatus Binatia bacterium (assembly GCA_029248525.1). NCBI lineage: Bacteria > Candidatus Binatota > Binatia (SeqCode) > Binatia bacterium. The sequence continues at coordinate 119,027 of JAQWJE010000048.1, read as the reverse complement.
CGATCGCACCGCGGTCCCCGTAGGTCGACCAGAAAAACAGCATGGCGGCCGCTTGCGTTCCCAGCCCGGCCGGCGTGATGGGCAAAGCTCCTGCCAAAAGAATCGCGGGCACCGAGGCCATGGCTAGAGTGAAGGGCACGTCGACGCCAAAAGAAAGCGCCCCGATAAAGAAGACTCCGATAAAGCCGGCGAAGTAGGCGATCCGGATCATCAATAAAACAGCGAAGTCGCGTGGATTCGCCATTCGATAGGAGCGCACGACCGACCACGCGCGCATGCGCCCGAGCCAGGCCCACCCCGGACGTTCCCCGGCGAGCATCGCCAGCACCAGGCAATTCACAGCCAGAACGATCCCGGCACCGAGTTGGATCCTCTGGATCGCGGGGGATTCCCCGAAGACTGTGGCGCCTGCCAGAGCGAAGCTGGTCAAGATCAGGGTGTCGAACATCATGTAGAACAATAGAGTGCTGGCGGACTCAAGTGGCGGGATCTCTTTGAACCGACGCAAGTAGAGAACGATCGCTGCTGTTCCCACATTCCAGTTGATTGCGGCCACCAGGTACGTGACCGCCCGCATCCCGCGTGCCTCGTCCCACCCAAAGGGCGTGTTGAAGCGCGTGACAAGATAGGAGTAGGCGAGCGAATCGAGAAGGAACCAGTAAAGGACCGCAATCAGCATCAGCGGCACGAGCCAATCGAGACGGGCTTGGCTCGCCGCCTCCCAGACTTCGGCGTAGGGGACCTCGAAGAAAAGATAGGCGATCACAGCCACCGCTCCGACCCAGGGAGCAAGGGCTTTCCACAACGGCGTGGTCCCGGGTGCCGAGGGGACTTCTTCAGAGGAATTCAAGACTTGCCTTCTTCGCACGCTTTGCCGGTGGACAGCAAGGAAGAGGGTGCTCGAGGGCTGGCCCCCGGATCGACTCGGGCGGGAAACGCGCCAGGCAGGGCTCGAACCTGCGACCTACGGCTTAGAAGGCCGTTGCTCTATCCAGCTGAGCTACTGGCGCATGTGTTGGCTTCGATATGTGTGGCCCGTTCCAGCATATTCCTGAGTCGGGGTGAGAGGATTTGAACCTCCGACATCCTGCTCCCAAAGCAGGCGCGCTACCAGGCTGCGCCACACCCCGAGGAATACCTTCAAAAAACGAAACGGACTCTTCCTGTTACGGTTGGCACGGGGGTGCTGTCAATTCGGGCGAACTCATGACAGAGAGAGGGTTGGGAGAATCCGTCCAATGAAGATGTGGAAAAAAGTCCTGATCGGCCTCGGTGCGGTGCTCGTTTTGCTGGTTCTGGGCAGTGTGGGTTTCCTCAAATGGAGCGGTGCCTGGGGCGTATTTTTCCCCTCGCGGGTGCATGAAACCGTCGCCCCGGCGATTCCGCCTGATCTCGCAGAGCCCGCGGTGCTCCTGTTCACCAAGACCAACTCGTTCCGGCATGTCGAGGCAATGGATGCCGGGATTCCCCTCTGGAACCGCCTCGCGGCCGAGCAGGGTTTCGCGGTCTTTGCGACCGAAAATGGTGCGGTGTTCAACCCGGATGATCTGGCGCGTTTTGAAGTCGTGATCTTCCACAATGCCACCGGGGATATGTTCGACGAGGATCAGGAGGCCGCTTTTATCGGCTATCTGGACGGCGGGGGCGGTTGGATCGGGACCCATGCCGCCGGGGACTCGTCGCATGCGGATTGGGATTGGTATATCGACTCGCTGATTGGGGGCGTGTTTACCGCCCATACGATGGGGCCGCAATTTCAGGATGCCCGATTGGTTGTCGAAGATGCCGACCACCCGGCGACACGGAACTTGCCCGCAGAATGGATTCACTCCGAGGAATGGTATTCCTGGGATGCCAACCCGCGCGACAGCGGTTTCCGGATTCTGGTTTCGGTGGATGAATCGACCTACGAGCCTTATCAGCGCATCTTCGGCTCCGAGCGCGATCTGCGCATGGGCGACCATCCGATCGTCTGGACAGTATGCGTGGGGGAGGGCCGCGCGTTCTATTCGGCCCTCGGGCATGCGGGTGCAGCCTACGCGACGCCTGAGATGGAAGCGCTACTCGGAGGTGGCCTTGCCTGGGCCTCGGGTCGCGAAGGCCCTGGCTGTGATCCGATCGTGGATTGAAGTGGGGTTGAAACGCAGGATTCTTCCAAAGGTTTTACCGGCAGGGTTCATGCACAGGATTTGTCATGGGGAGTAACAAGAGAAGCAGGCAGGGGAGGCATCAGGCCCGAGATCCCGAGAGCCGCTCGTCCGTCCCGTCGATCGAGGACTGGAGCCGACTGCTCGATGGGCGAGTGGCTGTCGTCACCGGCGGTGGCGCTGGCATCGGGGCTGCGATCGTAAAACTCTTCGCGCAGCACGGAGCCAAAGTCGAAATCGCAGAGGTATCGGCCGAATCCGGTGGTGCCATCGCCGACGAAATCGTGGCGGCGGGCGGTGTTTGCCGCGCGCATGCGATCGATGTCACCGCCGCGGCCGATGTCGAACGACTGCGCACCGAGGTTCTGGGCGAGCACGGAGGCATCGATGTTCTCGTGAACAACGTCGGCGACTACCGACCTCTGGTGCGGTTTGGCCAATCGGACCCGGATTCCTGGCGGGCGATGTACGATATCAATCTGGGGCATGTCTTCGCGGTCACGCGCGCCTTTTTGGCGCCCATGATCGAGGGTGGAGGAGGCTCGATCGTCAACGTCCACTCAGTGGAAGGCATGCGCGGGTTTCCGGGCGATCCTGTTTATGCGGCGATGAAAGCTGGAGTGGCCCAATTCACGCGCTCGCTGGCCGTTGGCGAAGGCCGGCACGGAATCCGGGTCAACGGGATCGGCACTGATCTGACGCAAACCCCGCAGGTGGACTATACCGGGCGCACCGAAGGTGAGCCCGAGCGCTGGGAGTCCTGGGCGCCGGTGGGGCGGATGGGGTGGCCCGAGGATCAGGCGCGGGTGGCGCTATTTCTTGCCAGCGACCTCTCGGCTTTCGTTACCGGCCACAACCTTCCTGCCGATGGAGGGACCCTGGCCGGTGGCGGATGGTTTTATTCCGCGGACGAAGGCCGCTTCGTCAATCGTCCGAAGAAGCCCTGAGGAATTTTCTCAAGCAATGGTCAGGTGCTTTTCGCGACTGGCCAAACTCAGAGCTGGCTTGTCTGCCAAGCCCATTGGTAGAGTTGCCGATCGAGGGAATTATGTTCTTCGAATCGATCGGAAAAAACTTTATCCGGCGCCACTTGCGGATGCGTCCGGTGCCTTTTGGTCAGATGTCGTTTGCCCTTGAAGAAAAATCGGAAGGCACGTTTTCGATTGAAGCCTGTTTTGTTGATGTGGCGCGCCTTTTCAAGGTGCCACCCGAGTGCTGTGTAAAGGGCATTCAGAGAGTTTTCCTTTTCCAATACGCTGATGAAGTCAAAGTTTGACAGAATCTTTTTTGACCTCGCCAAGTCTGCCTCCTCAAGCGCTTCGACTCTTTGTTTGCGGCTGAGAATCCGACAATAATATTCGTTCTGAGAGGTTTTCAGCTGATTCGCGAGGTGAAGCTCGAAGTTTTCGTGATCGTGCAACCCCCGGTAGAACGAATAGTAGAATTCAGAGACAAACCTTTTTAGAGGATCTCTGATGCAAGTGATCAGGACGACGCGCGGGTCGCTTTTGAGAGTGTCGTAATCGACGATATCCCACTCACACGCGACGAAGGTGATCCCCTCGTTTTCGCAGCGGTCGACAAACGAGGTGAGCTCCTGGCTGGAATAGGTGTCGAGGGGAATTAGTTCTCCCTGCTTGTCGCACGGATTTCCATTCTGATGCGCGGGGAAAGCGGTCTCTTGATTCGCCAGAGCGGTGGCGACAACGCTGCTGCCCGCGGCCTTATGAAAGTGCTGAAACCAGACCAGTCGGTAGGAATTTTTCATGAGAAGCGTGGTGTTTGAAAACTCAATTTAAAAATTCGCCGGAGGCGTTCCGAAAGCCTTCGACGACTGGTGTGATGGCATCTTCGACGGCAGTCTGCTCGGCGGGGAGCGGAAAACGGATGCGGAAATCCGTGATTCCGGCTTCGAGCATCGCGGGAACGCTCGCCATGGTGGCTATGATATCGATGTCGCCACTGGCATTTTTTTTCACGGCAAGCGGTGCGGTCACGGCAAAGCCTTCGCTGGAACGGCCACCGGCTGCGAGCGCAGATCGAATTTTTTGCAGACCGGCGGCTGGGTCGGCAGCATCCGGTCCCCAGGGAATCCATCCCGTGCCGAAGCGGACGATGCGGCGGAGCGCGGCGGGGTGCAGGCTACCGCCGATCCAGATTGGAATTCCGCAGGGTTGCAGAGGCTTGGGTTGCATATGAATGCGCTCGAAATTCACATCGGGTGATTGGTGAGCGGCGACATTCTCGCGCCACAGCAGTTGGCATATCTCGAGTGTATGATCGAGGCGGTCGCCGCGCCGCGCATGCGGAATGCCGTTGGCTTCATACTCCTCGCGTTGCCATCCCACGCCAACCCCGAGATCCAGACGGCCTTCGGAAAGAACATCGAGTGTCGCGGCCGTCTTCGCCAGAGTAGCCGGAGTACGGAGTCCCGCGAGCAGGATGCCGGTCATGAGTCGAGTATGCGAGGTGATACCTGCCAGGACCGAGAGCAGAGTGAGCGGCTCGAGCCAATGGCCGTCCGGGCCGGTTGGTTGTTTCCCGCCCTGCATACCACCAGCTTTCGGGTCACCGTAGGCTTCCAGATTTTCGCCGAATACCACATGGTCAGCAAAGACCAGCCGATCCAGTCCCGCCGCATCGGCTCCACGAGCCAGGTCGAGCAACCAGCGCCAGCCGCCGGGGCCCGGGTCCTCGGGCGCAAAGTTGCGCGGCTGCATGGACAGGGACGGACGTGCGGTTGGTGGCGTATCAGCAGGGTTCATTGCCGAAGTTGTATCTCTTTTGGTCGAGGATTCCAGAAGAACCCCGAATCGACTATAGGGGTACCTTGTCTCTTTTGAATCCAACGAGTCTGGGCGCGCTATCCCTGCGCAATCGAATCGTGATGGCGCCCATGACCCGTTCGCGTGCTGATATTTCCGGCAACCCGAATGACCTCATGGTGACCTATTACCGTCAGCGTGCCTCGGCCGGGATGATCGTCAGTGAGGGCATCTACCCCAGTTTTGGCGGGCAGGGATACGCAAGGACGCCGGGCTTGGTGACGCCCGCGCATGTTGCCGGATGGCAGCAGGTCACCGATGCCGTTCATGGCGAGGGCGGGTTAATGGTCGCGCAGTTGATGCATTGCGGCCGGATCGGGCATGCCGCCAATAAGCACGGCAGAACCGTAGCGCCATCGGCGATACGCGCACAGGGAAAGATCTATACCGAGGCGCACGGCCTCCAGCCCTTTGATGAGCCACATCCATTATCCGAAAAAGAGGTTCTGGATGTGATTGCGGATTATGGTCGTGCGGCTGCTCTGGCGATGGATGCCGGCTTCGATGGTGTCGAATTGCACGGGACAAGTGGGTATCTGCCCGTACAATTTCTCTGCGCAGGCCCCAACAGCCGTGAGGACGCTTGGGGTGGTTCGCTTGAGAATCGGATCCGGTTCCCCCTCGAGGTCCTCCGAGCGATGTCCGAGGCCGCCGGTGCGGACCGAGTCGGACTGCGGATCTGCCCAGGGAATCCGTTCAATGACCTGCACGACGACGATCCCGAGACAACTTTTGCCGGTCTTCTTGAAGCGCTGGGGGGTATCGGCCTGGCGTATCTCCACATCATGCGAAGGCCGCAGGCCGAGTTGGATAATATCGCGCTTGCCCGGCGCTATTTCGATGGGCCGCTCGTCTTGAACGAGTCCTTCTCGCTGGCGGAAGCTGCCGAGGCGGTCGCTGCAGGCGCTGGCGAAGCGGTTTCCTTCGCTCGATTATTCGTCTCCAATCCCGATCTTGTTCGGCAGGCCGAGGAAGGAGGTCCGCTGGCAACTTTTGATCGCCGGACTTTGTATACGCCAGGGCCGGCAGGTTATATCGACTACTGAAAATCACGTATGCAGATGCGCTCAGAAAATCAGCTCAGGGGCGAAGTTGTTCTTGCTCTGGTGACGATCGGGCTTTTCGCGAGCACGACCATTGCCGAAAACATATTGGCGGAGGGCCAATTCGTAGCTGCTGGAGAAACCGCCGATGAACGCGGCACAGAGTCATTGATTCCGGTGCCACGCGTGACTCTGCCGGGCGCCGAGAAGGATGTGGCTGGCGCGCCCGCAGCGGATCCGGAGAACCTGGCGAGTTTCGATAGCGGAGTTGCGATTACGTATTATAGCGAAGGCTTCCCGAGCGGGCGATTTTTACGCGATGGGACCCCCTCGGCAATCCCGCAGGCCGCGGTCGGCCAAACTCCCACGCGCCAGATCCAGAGAGATTATGAGCTCGATTTCGCTCGACGGCTCATGCGAGGCGAGGCTGTCGAAGGAGTCTTTTTCGGAGATTCCCTGTTGGTGCAAATTGGACATTCGCGACGAAAGTGGAAGCCCAATCGTAAGGTGTGGTCGGAGCTGGCTGGCGACCACGCGTTTCTGAACGCAGGCGCACCTTCAAATCGAGTGCGCGATACTTTGTCGAAAGTCTGGTTGATTGCACCCACGGCCCGTCTGGTCGCCATACAGATCGGCACCAATGACCACCGAGTTGACCGTAACGAGAGTCATCCCGCAGAAACGGCGGAAGGAATAGCCCGACTCGTGGCTGCAGCTTTGTATCGGGCCCCGAACGCACAAATTCTGCTGGTCGCCATTCCGCCATCGACCCGCGATGAGGCCCAGATCCGGAAGAATCTCGAAACCAATGGATTGATCCGTAAGCTCGGGGATCACGCGAGGGTCTTTTTTGTGGATCCGGGTGAAGGGTTCGATCCGACCAAGGAAAAGTTGCTGTTTGACGGGATCCATTTCAATCAAGAAGGGCTCAAAAAATGGTATGCCACGCTGGCTCCCTGGGTGCGCACCGCCCTGGCAGGCAAGCCGCTTCCGCCCACCCCCTGAGCGGAATCTCGCGCAGGCCAGCGCGCCAAGGTGCGCGATTCTTTGCTCGATTGCGCGAGAAAACTGGAGGTTTTCAGGGCCAGGGACTGCTTTTGGACTATTTTCGCTTTGGCATGCTTCCTGCGTTTCTTCTGGCCTGCACGAGATCTGTCGTGTCCTGTCCGGAGGAAACCTATGTCAATTTCAGAAAGCCCTCGTCTTGCATCCATTCTTACGCTTTCGCTGGTCCTTATGTCTCCCAGCATCGTCGCTGCGGCCGATCGTTGTGCCGCTGACCTGCAAAAAGAATACGGCAAATACTATGCCTGTGCGCTCAAGGCTCAGTCCCGAGCGACGCAAAATGGTAGTGGTCCGGATCTACGCCGCTGCCGCGCTTCCCTGGAGAAGAAGATCTCTCGCCTGACCCAGAAGTATGGTCCGGATTGTGTGGTCGAAAACCCTCTGGCCATTGTCGATATTGCAGATGAATGTGTCCAGGAGATTACGGATATTACGACCGGAATCGAACCAGCACCCGGGCCGGATGATGTGTCCGTGTGCAGCAACGGCATGACGGCGTCCAACGTACTGGCACGGCCCAGACTGGCCGCAAAGACTCCTCCTGAGGTCGAGGCGATGAGCCTGACCCCTCTGGGTAACGGTCGCGCGCGCTTCGATGTGACCTTTGCCGAGACCCGCGCCGGACAATGTTTGCCGACGAAGATTCCGGTGCTCTCGGGGGATCGCCGCGAGATCGAACTGGTCTCGGAGAATGGTAGTCGCACCTTTTCCTCGGAGATCAGCATCGAGTCGAAAGAGTGGCAGAGATATTCCCGGGAATTGGCCAAGGCATCGACTGCCTCGGGTCCCGATTCGGTCCCTGTGTTTGATGGTCGCGTGCAGCGTGATCGCGGTGTCGATCCAACCGGTCCCCTCACGTTTCTATCTGACGAAGCAATTGCTCGTCCGGTCGCCTTGCCCCTCAAGCCGGCTATCGCTCCCGGGATCGTCGATCCCGAACGGACCCTGATGGTGAAAAATGTATTGGTGGTCGAGGACCCGGTCCGAACTTTTGATCCCTGCGGTCCGGGTGGCAATCCAATGGGCACTCCGATGGGCCCCTGGACCTTTGGGTACCTGATGGAGGAGATGGTCAACCAGCCGAGCAGCGGTATTCTCCCTGCGGATTTCGTTCTGGAGTGGATGGACCAATGGACGACGGTGCAGTCGGCCAATGGCCAGACGATTCCGGCCCGCGTTGCGATGCAGGACTTCATCGACAGGTGGTTGGACGAAAGCGCTGTGAATGGAGCGCCTCCCGGGCAACTCGATCTGTCGATCGCTCCGTTTCGCCTGATGGCGATCGTGAACCGAGTGGATTTGCGTGAGAACGCATCTTACGGGGGCGGCAATTGTGGCGAAGGTCGCTTCGTATTCGGTCTGCTGAATACCGACAGTTGTCAGCCTGTACCTTTCACGGTCATCTTCGAATATGGCGTCAATATGAATACCTGCAGTTCCTGCAAGGCTTATGCGAGCGATTGGTTGGACCTGCAGAACCACCCCATGGGATCACCGAATTACCTCGACGGCCTGGAGGCGCTGACGCATGTCTTTACCGACCGGAATACGAATCCGGGCAAGCCTAATGGCAGCTCCATCAATCAGATCCGGACCAACGAGAATGCGCTGAATCCGCTCTGGGAACTTCGTGAGTTCAATCTCGAAAATAGCGGCCTCCTGAGTCACGTGACCGCAAAGCAGAACCCGATTCAGGCGTTGAACAACACCACCGCTCTGGAGAGCTGGGTCAGTACCGAGTTGACCTCGATTTGCGCAGCGACGCATACGGTACCCGATACATTTGCGGGGAGTCCATTTCTTGCAGCACATGTGCCGTATAACGCCGGCGATTTCTTTGACTTCCCGGGCAGCACTGCCTCAATCCAGAACCTATGCGCTCGCTTTGAGCTCTCCCTGAACTCCTGCAGCGGATGTCATGCGCGCGAGACCAATACCTTCTTCACCCATGTCGGGGCGGCGGGGACTCGCCAGCTTGGACAGCCAGCCGCCTTGTCGGGCTTCCTGACCGGGGCAGCGGGGCCCAATCCGGTGGCCGACCCTGTGGGGGTGAGCGCCCCTCGAACCTTCAATGACCTCGCGCGGCGTCAGATCGACCTGTGGGCGGCCGCGAACGTCCCCTGTTTGCCGGCAATGGCCTTCCAGCCGCTGCGAGGGGTGCACTAGAGCCGACGATTCTTGCTGGTGCAAGAATCCTCATATGAGCTAATAGATCTGCACGCCCAATTCGGGCGTGCAGACTTATTTTGAGGAGAGAAAAATGATCGGATACGTCACCATCGGCACAACGGATATGGAGAAGTGCAAGGGATTCTGGCTGGAACTCCTGGAGCCCCTTGGCGCCAAGCTCCTGATGGATATTGGTCGCATTGCCTTTATCGGAGAAGCGATGGACAAGCCGATACTGGCCCCCTGTATTCCCTACAACGAGCAAGACCCGCAGCCGGGCAACGGCAATATGCTCGCTTTCGGCTGCCAGACGACCGAGCAGGTCAATGAGCTTCATGCGAAAGCCCTGTCACTCGGGGCCAGCGACGAAGGCGCTCCGGCTGAGCGGATGCCTGGCTTTTACGGCGGTTATTTTCGCGACCTCGACGGCAACAAGGCTGTCTTTTTCAAGATGGGCTGACGAGCCGCCCTTCACAGGATGGATTTCGAGCCGGTCGGTGGGAGGCATGCCCGCCGATCGGCTCGATTTGTTTTTGGGGATGGCCGGGCCGGGTTCATCAGAGTCACAGCAGACGCAGGTGCACGCCAGAGAACCCAGGCCGTCGTCTCGCGGGACTTCCCGTCAGGGCCGGATCGTTGCCGGGGAACGGTTGGTTTCCGTTGCGGGGGCACCGATCAGGATTCTCGGCTCGGCGAAGCCCGCCAGATCCTTTTGTCCGGCATTCCAGCCCAAGGCCGTCGCACGAAAGACGATCTCGACATTTTCCCCAGCCCACGCCGAGAGGTCGATGTCGATTTCCTGCCAGAGACGCTCCCGGGGGTTCCGGAACACGTCGAAGTCTTCGAGAAACAGCGTCTCGCTTCCGCGTTTTGAGCGAATTTCAATCGCGAGCCGCAGGGGAAAGGGCCCCAGACTTTGCCAGCGATCGGGATGAACGCCGGCGGCGGTTCGGAGCCGCGCGGCTGGTGGCACGTGTGTGGTGATGGCCAACTGATTCGGTCGCTCGGTGCCCGGTTCGAGGAACAGCACGTTCCTTGTAAGAGGCCAGTTCTCGACCCCGGCGATGTCGGTGGCGGGGACCTGAGCGTTCTGGTCGGTACGCGCACTGGCCTGGTTGAGCTTCCGGTAGAGCAGGATCGACGCGCCCGGGGCCTCGCTGTGTTTCCCGGTCGTTGTGTCGAGCGTGGTTGCCGGTGGGCGGCGTTCGGCAATCCCGCAGGAGAGCCTGTCGGGGGCTCCATGGACTTCTGCCATCCGATAGTTTTCGGCCAGATAGTCGTAAAGCTTCGGTACCGTGACTTGCGGGCGCGGGGCAAAGGGTGTGTGCATCAGGGTGTAAACGATGCTGGTATCGGGGCGAGCCTCGAGGTCGGCGATAATTTGTTGGTCCCGATCCGCATACGCGTCTCGCGGCCAGAGCCAGATGAAGCGCGAGAGTGGTGGGCGGTCGGAAAGAAAGCTCAGAACCGGCAGGCAGGGGACGACCAGAACAGGTTGGTCCTCTGGGGTTTCGCGTAGGTGGTTGATCAACTCCTGATACGCAATCGCGTCTTCTGGCCGCACCCAAACGGTCCCTCGCACGCCTTCGACGGGTGTATTGAAGGTTTCCAGAGCACGGACCTCGAGATGGGCGCTGCCTGCGAGGAAAAGCAGGAAGGCCGCGCCAGCGGGCAGATAGAAAACCGGCTGCCATAGGCCCGGCAAGCGTCGGAGGAAGGCATCGACCTGGCGCGCCAGAATCGGCAGGAAGGCGGTCAGGAGAATGGAGAAATGAATCCAGTCGCGCGGCTTGGAAAAGGCCATCCAAACTCCGGCGGTGAATGCCAATTGTGCGGCGCGGGCGGCAAGCATATCGATGGGTGCCTGGTGTTTTCCGCCACCGAGCCAGCGCCATGCGAGAAGAATAGCCTCGAGAAGAAGCACCAAAGTTGGCAGGCGATAGATCAGCTTCAGACTCAGGTCGAGCCACGAAGTTTCGCGATAGATCCAGCTGTCGAGAATATCTCTCCAATGCAGATCCCAAACGAGGCCCGGCATCCAGCTGAAAAGAAACCTGCGCACTTCAGGGTCCTGCTCTCCCAGCGGGAAGAGGCGCGGTATATCCAGATAGTCGGCCGCATCGGGGCCTGCTCCCGCGCCAAAAAGAGCATTCAGAAAAATGGGATCGTAGATCGTTTGCCAGAGATAAGGTCCGAGGCCTCCCCGGGCGAGAAAGTAGAGACAGGCGAGCAGGAATGGTGTTGCCGCGGCGGCGATAAAGACGAGAGCCTTGCCCGGAAGCGAACGGCCGGGAGGTTGACGATAGCGCTGGAGGGCGAAGCCGATCAGCAGGGCGAGGAAAGCACCGGCTCCGCCCAATGCGCCGGAATCCTGCTTGGTCAGGAAGGCCAACCCGCAGACAAGTCCAGCGGCGGCGATTCTCGGATTTGAGGGGTTGTCGTGGGCGCGGAGGGTCCAGAAGCCGATCGTGACGAGGATGAGAGCGGTCGTGGCGTAATGAAAGATCGCGAAATGAGGAAACGTCCATAGCCGAAGAGCGATCAGGACAAGTGCCGCCAGAATAGACGCGGTCGTCCCGGTCAGCCGTCGGCAGAGCAGGTAGGTGACGCTTACGAGTCCCGAGAAGAGTACAAGTATCGTGAGACGGGCGACCAGCAGACTCTCCCCAAAGATCGAAAAGAGCGCGGCCATCCCGTAGAAGCTGCCGGGACCGGCAATATGGTTGGTGTCTGTGTAGAGGAGATCTCCGTGCCGGAGGTTCACGCCGATTTGCAGCACATGCCACTCGTCGCATCCGCCGGCGACAGCCAGCAGGAGTGGCCAGTGGACGGCGGCTGCCAGGAGCGCCAGGCCGCATGCGATCCACGCGTCCGCGACTGTCCCGGGTGCAGCGGGGCCCTCGTGTGCTGCCCCGTGTGCTCTTTGCGCCCGGAAGCTTTCGCGCGACTCAACCATGCCAATCGCTTCTACCAGCGCGCAGGAAGCGGGTAAACGCTCGAAGGCATCGCCGGAACGAAACGTTCGAGAACAAGGGCGCAAGGATGCTAGAGTCAGGACCGGCCCATGGCGGATGAAACCAAAAATTTCCAGCAGTTTGACCGCACCGACATTTGGCTGATGCTCGGCATCGGATTGGTGACGCTTCTATATCCGCTCTTTTTCTTCGATCGATGGATCGGACTTTTGGATGAGGGCTATATCCATGCCATCGCGGCGGATATCAACCGCGGTGACTCGCTCTATGGCGATATTTACGTCGACAATCCCTTTCCGGGTGCGTTTCATATTCTTGCGTTCTGGTTTCGCCTCTTCGAGACCTCGGTCTTGAGCTCGCGTTACCTCGCGTTGATCGGATTTGCGGTCTACGTGGCGGCCTTCTTTCGGATCCTGAGGGCGGTGGTTTCGCGCCCGGTCGCCATGGTGTTCGTGGTGTTTCTCCTCGCCTACCGGATCTGGGCATTCCCGCATTGGCAGGTTTATAGCTACTCTCTGGCTTCCGCCTCCCTGATCACTCTGGCAGCGGCGCTGGCGATTCATTTCTGGGAGTCGGGTTCGCGGAGCGGACTCTTTGTAGCGGGGCTGGTCGCGGGTAGTGCGATCCTCTGCAAGCAGGACTACGGCCTCGGCGTAACCGGCGGACTGGGGTTGGCCATGTTGCTCCTGCCCTGGTTGCGTCGGGAGGGACTGCAGCCGTGGTATCTCTTTCTCCTGCGCCCGGCGATCTTCGGGATGGGCGCTCTGGTGGTGGTGCTCGCAGGCTTGCTGGCCCTCGGTATGGATGGCGTCCTGGTCGAATTTTACACGCAAGCCGTTCTGCAACCGCTTCGCGGGGCGACCAGCTTTAATCCCTATCCGCGGCTACCGGACCTGTGGCCGTTCTGGACACAAGATACCGAGTTTCGTGCACAGATCGGACATTACTTTCCGGCGATTCTGGTCACCCTTTTCTGGGGGCCGATTTCGACGGGCTGGATCTTGCGAGAAACGGCGCTCTGGGAAATCGGGCTCAAGCTCGCATTCTGGATCCCGGTCTTCTCTTTTTTCGCAGCCTTTCTTCTTTGGGTGCCGGGTTCTCTCCGGGCCGCGGCGAAAACCCGACCTCCTCTTCCTCCAGCGCGCTTTCTGCTGATCGGTTTTGCCGGAGGTTTTCTGCTCGCGTTCCCCCCGCCGCGGGATTGGACGCACCTGATGATGATCCTTCCGCCCCAAATGGCGCTTCTGGCTGTCTTGTGCGCGGACCTCCAAGGTCGCTTCCCGCCGATGGTCCGCTTGGCATGCTGGCGAGCCGCGGTCGGTGCGGTCGGGGTTTTGATGGTCGTGAGCGCCTATCTGGCTCTGGAGTTGCGGCTCCAGATGACGGCGGTGATCAATTCGCCCCGAGCAGGTGTTTACGCGGATGTGCAGAACGGGCCGATCCTGAATCAGGTTCTTGCCTGGGCGGGCGAAGATGCGGATTCGGAATTTCTGCCCGTCTATCCGCTGCAACCCATGCTGCCGTTTTTGGCCGATCGGCGCGTGGCCGGTGGGTTCCACGTGATCTGGCCCGTGCAGGAGGAGGGCCGCGATGAGCGCATTCTGGCCGACCTTGAAGACCATCAAGTGCCACGCGTGGTCTACAGCCTCTCACAATACGCTCACTTGGGTTCTTTTGAGGAAAATGCTCCCGAGCTTTATCAATATCTGGTCGATCATTTTACGATCGACCGCGTCTTTACCGAAGAGCCCATGGGGCCTCTGCTAGTCGGTCTTCAGCGAGAAAAGCCCGCCGCGGGTTGGGGGCTGCGCGAACTTGGTGCGCACGAATCGGACACCTTTTGGGAGGCGTGGCCCTTTGCCGAGGTTCTTGCGCCCGCCAGCGGAGCGCAAGGAAAAGAGAAACCGGCGAGCTTTGCACTTCGCCTCCCAGTGGATGCTTCCCGACTGACCTTTTCCTACGGCGTACGTCCGGATGAGTGGATGGAGACTCCCGGGGGTCCGCATGGCTTTATTGTCCGGGTGCGGGAGCCCGAAGGAGCGCTTCTTGAGGAGGCTATCTGGCCGGCGATCGATCCGCGGCAATCGATCGATGCAAGAAGATGGTTTTTGGGTGAGATGGATATCGGTGCGTTCCGTGGGCGTGATGTGATTCTGGAGTTTGCGGTAACCGACGGATCGTCCGAAAATTCAAAGGAACGGTTGGCCGGATTTCATACAATTCGTCTCGAACGCTGACCGGAATAGCAACAGGCCTCGCAGGCCTGTTCTAGCGAGCGTCGGTTTCGAGCTCCGGCACCGACCATCCCCACAGGGATTGCTGTTCGGGAGCGTTCGTCGAAATCCGGAAAATCAAATTCAGGGTTGTCCCGGACGCCTCGCGCAGATCCAGTGCGGCCGGCTGCCATTGGCGGTCGTCCAGGGTGCGGCGGGGCTCGATTGTCTGCTGGAAAAGAATCCGTTCGGTAGGGGGGCCGTTGCCGGAATCAATCCGTTGCAGGATTTCGAAGGTAGCCGGCGCGCTCGGTGGTCCGAACCATTGATCAGGGTTCATGCCTATAGCCGTCCGTAGCAAGGGATGACCTGTCGGGACGGTAATGGAAACCGGAATCTCGCTTCGACTCGCTCCCGAGGGATGGGTCCAAACCTCGCGAAATGGCCAGGATTGTTGGCGCGTTCCTGCAGGCGGAGCCAGCGGTTGCCGCGCACGATGGGCGGGGGTTTCGGTCTCTCGACTGAGGGCAAGGACGATCGGGCCCTTGGGGTCGGGGGAGAAGACCTTCTCGATTTCCCAATCTGCCACCAGAGTATCGAAGAGTACCGGCGCGTTCTCCGCGAACGGAGGCAGGTGCCCCCATTGGGAAAGACTGAAGATGATATGAGGTATGGTCTCATCGAGGTCGGCCAGCACCCGCGCGTCGCGTCCTTCGGCCTGTCCTGGCCAGATAATAAAAAAGCCTCCTGCAGGTGGGCGGCCAGCGAGAAATCCGATGGTGGGTTGGGTGGGGAAGACCGGCAGGATTGCTTCTTCGGGAACATGCTGCTCGATCCACGACAGGGTCTCTTCCAGAACCGGTCCGTTCTGTCGGTCGGCGTAGATCCCCCCTCGCTCCGATGGGAGGTAATGGTCCATGGTGCCTCTGAGGTCGACCATCAGCGCTCCGCTGAGCAGGAGGAGGCTGGCTGTTGCGAGGCCGAGGATTCCGATGAAAATCGATCGAGCCGACCGAGATAATCGCTGTGCGAGGCTGAAGCTCAGCGCCGCCCCCGGCAGCAGCACGGTGGCCGGATAGACCATCATCAGATGGACCCAGTCGCGTGGTGGGTTGAATGCCAGCAGAAAGCCGAAAGCGAATGATATGGTCAGCACCCGGGCAACTGTATGATTGCTCATTCGTCGTGCCCGCAGATCGGTATAAATGATGGGGGTCCACGCGAGCAGGAGCGCGACGGGAAGAACGATGGGGAGCCAGAAAAGAATCTTCAGCAAGGCATCCCAGAACCAGGTGTCCCGATAGAGAGGGCCGGTGCCCAGACCACTGATCAGGCAATCCGCGCATTCATTCCACCAAAGAGTGGCCAGAATGGAGGGAAAGTAGTTTCCGATGCCCGCGCGAATCGCAGCATCCTGACCGAGTAGCGGCCACGGCGCGGGCAGGGTGGTGTGGGGGATGTTGCCAAGAACCTGAAACGGGAAAACAACGGTCTGGTAATAGAGCTCGTCCAGGGCTCCGTGCATCCCGTACCAGGCAAGGGTGGGAAGAATCAGACCGAAAGCCCCGATGCTGAAAAGAGCCGCCGGTCGCAGGCGGGCGACAAGCCCTCTGGGAGCATCTGGATGGAGCCAGGGCAGCAGCAGCAGAGCAAGCCCGGTGGTCAGGCTGGTGGCACCGCCGTAATCCTGTTTGCAGAGAATGGCAGCCCCCGCGACGATTCCGGCCAGCAGCAGGCTGCCAGTTCGGTTGGCACCGCTGCGGACAACGAGCGCAAACGAGATCGTGGCCAGCGTGGCGGCCATCAATGCGTAGCCATAGAACTGCCAATGCGGGAAGGCCCAAATCCGGTAGCTCCAAAGGACGCCGACCAGAGCGATTGCCCAGCCCGTGGAGGTCAGCGAGCGGGCAATGCGGAAGAGGGCGCTGACGACCGCGGCAAATCCGAACATCGTCAGGATACGAGAGCTCAGCACCGAGGTGCCCACCCATTGGAACCACCACGCCAGTAGATGAAACGAGCCTGGTAGCGGCGCGTCGATCGTGACGTCACGGTAGAGAACGCGTCCCTGGTTGATCTGATCGGCAATGCCCAGCACATAGCCTTCGTCGAGGAGTGCGAGCCAGCGATCAAAAATCGGCCATTGCCAGATCAGCGTTGCCACAAAGACCAGCGCGGTCAGGGAGTCGAGCCAGCTGCCGGGGCCCTGGGAGGTCCGGTCCGATTTGGTCTCGCTGGTCACGGAGAGAGGTTCTATCCGAGACCGGCGCCGGGGAGAAGCGCCGGATCAGGATGACCCGGCTTTGGGGAAATCGCGGATGTGCTGGTCGGCAAGACCTGATAACGATGAAAACCGGAGGCGGCAGAGTGGGTGCAACAGAGAGTCACGATCAGGAATGGTGGAGACCACTTTCGTGGCTTTTTTTGCTTCTGGGTGCGGCAGTGGTGGTGCTGTGGGTCCATGATCGCACAAGCTGGTATCTGGCCATCGATCAGTTTGGCTACTTGAGTTTTGCCGAAAATTTGCGCGCGGGTCGCGTGTCCTACTCCTCTGACGTTGCCCATATGCTCACCTATGCGCACTACGGAAAGATCGTCGATGTTTTCGGTCAGACCTACCTCCTCACCGACGGTGCCCTCTACAGCCGTTACGCACCGGGTTTTCCGATCATTCTGGCCATTACGAGTATGATCTTTGGCGAACCGGCCGTGCATGACGTCAATGCGGTCGCCATGGGACTGGTTCTGCTCGCGATCGCCTGGGTGACGCGGCGCCTGTTCAACGCAAATTGGTTGGGACTGGCCGCGGCTCTGATGGCCACGATGCTGCCGATGGAGCTTCTTCTCTGGTCGATCTCTCCCCTGCGGGATGTTCCATGTCATGTACTCACCATGTCCGGGTTGGCCTTGTTGATTCCCTCTGCCGACGGCCTTCGGCCTGCGCGTGGGCGGTTGCTTCTGGCTGGCTTGCTGACCGGCTACGCGGTCGCCATGCGCGTCGACGCGATTCTTTACCTGGTGCCTTGCGTGCTGCTTCTCTGGTGGCAGGGGCCCTGGTCCCGAGCGAATCTTGCCGCCGCGGTGCTCACGTTCTTTATCGGGGTGAGTCCCCTCTTGATCTACAATCAGATCGCGACCGGCAATCCGCTGCTGCCCACTCAGGCTCTGGAGTTGAATCAGATTCTCTCGCAGGGGCCGCAGGAAGACAACGACAACTCGCTGCTTGCCGAGCTGTTTTTGCCTGCCGACGCGCAGGCGGCGGATCAGATCCGCGGACCCCGACAATACCGGAAGCTCAATCAGGGCGGCGGGTTTCGCCTCTCGCATCTGGAGACCACGCTTCCCGGGAACCTGCGTCAATTCAGTAAAGTTTTTGGCGGTCTGGGTCTGGCTCTCGGCATCTTCGGAGCATGCCTGTCGATCAGAAGGCCGATCCTTTTTCTGGCGACGGTCCCCTATATCGTTCTGGCGACTCTCTTCTACAGCTTCTGGACGCGTGCTGACCCACGCTATCTGGCGGGAGCCTTCTTGTTGTTCACGCCGCTGGTCCTGTTTGGTGCGCGTGAACTGGTCACTGTCATTGGACGATTTCAGGAAAAGGGTGCTTCGCGGCTGGCCTACGGGGCGTCTTTTGTGGTGGTCGCCGGAGTGATCATCCTTGCCTCCGGAATAAATCGAGATGTGCCCAGTGCCTTGCCTTACGTTCTTCTGGCGCTCCTCGCCGCGATCGCCTCCGGCGCGTTGGCCGCAGGCCTGCGCGACAGCATGCGGGCCCGCCAGATTTTCGGTCTCGTATTGGGGGTTCTCCTTGTCGGGACGTTTTGCTGGCGGACCCATCAAAGCTGGGGCGGCCAGGCCAGCTTCGGTGCCGAGCAGGTGGCCGTGGCGCAGGCCAATTTCGAGGAGCTGGTGGAAGATGAGGCTCTGGTTCTGACCAGCTATCGCTATGGGCGGCCGGCGGAGAATATCAACTATTATACGGGCGCGGATGCGATCTACCTCGAGGAGTTGCTCCGGTATTCGATGGGCCATTCGAGGACGGTCGGGATGGCTGAGCTTTTTGAAAAGCCGGTCTACCTGCTGGTCGATGCAGCCGAGGCTGGCCGTTGGGTCAACAATCCGTTCACGAAAGGCAAACTTGCGTTCGACTTGATCCGGCGGATTCCTGCGGATGAGTCCCGAGCGTTTTTCGTCGCTTCGCCGCGACACCGTGGGATCCCGCTGGTGCTGGTTCGCGTGCGGCGGATTTGATTTCCCCGGCCGTATCCAGTTCGGCTGCAGGGATAGGGAAGGGCAAGCGATATGGACGTGATCGAAGCAACCATGGAGAAATGGCATCAACACCTTCGTGGGCAACTGCCCGGGGGGCTCGATGAACTTTTGCATGAGGATTGTGTCTTTTACTCCCCGGTGGTGTTCACCCCGCAACGCGGCAAGGCCATCACGAAAATGTATCTCGAAGCCGCGGGGCAGGCTCTTCCCGGAGAACCCGAGGGCGAAGCAGCCGACGGTGCTTTGCTCGGGGGCAGCAAGTCTGCGGGCGGGAAAACCGAAGGTAGCTTCCGTTACACCAAGAAGATCCTCTCTGGACAACAAGCTGCGCTGGAGTTCGAGACCACGGTGGAAGGCAAGGTCGTCAATGGGATCGATATCATTACCTGTGATGCGGAAGGGAAAATTACCGAGTTCAAGGTGATGATCCGTCCGCTACAGGGGGTTCAGGCAGTCCACCGGCAGATGAAAGCCATGCTCGAGTCGATGCAGAGCTAGCCTTGGCTCTGAAGCGTCGAAGGTCTTTCTCGACAGGACGCGCTGCTATTCGATGTGGTAAACGCGGGCTGCGTTTTCCCAGGTGATCTTGCGGACCGCTTCTTCCCCTAACGAGGCCAACGGCGACTTGGCAATCGCCTTGCGTGACTCGGGCCAGGTGCTGTCGCCGTGGGGGTAGTCGGAGGCCCACATGACATTGTCGAAGCCGATCCGCGGGATGCACTCAACCCCGAACTCCTCGTCCTCGTATGTGACCAGAACCTGGCGATGGAAGATCTCGCTCGGCAACATCTCGAGCCGGTGGTCCTCGAGCTGTGGGCCGAATTTATGCAGCTCGTGATCCATTCGCTCGAGGATATAGGGAATCCAACCCAGACCAGCTTCCCCGAGAACGAAGTTCACCTCCGGCCGCTTCTCCAGAATCCCCGAGAAGATCATGCCTGCGAGAACCTCGTCGAGCTGCACGGGGGCGACCGCCACCATGGCAGCAAAGCGCCACGAGCGCAGAACCGGCTCGATGCTGTGCAGGCCACCGCCGAGGTGAATATGAATCGGCGTGCGGGCCTCCTGCGCGATGTCCCAAAAGCGATGCCAGCTTTCATCGAAGATCGGTTTCACGCCCCGTCGAATCGTATCGGCGACAGAGCTGATGATGACGCCGCGGTGGCCCATTTCGATACAACGCTGCAATTCGGCAGCGGCACTGGCGGGGTCGTCCGAAGGAATATCGGGCAGGGCGATCAGGCGATTGCGATCGTGCTCGTTGAACTCGGCTGCCCAGTCGTTGTAGGCCTTCAGGCATTCGACCTTCAGCCCGGGTTCTTCGATTTTCAGCGCAGTGGTCGTCGGCGAGTAAATCACGTGCGAGTAGACGCCGTCACGATCCATGTCCTTGATGCGCTCGGCCGGCTGGCTTGGGCGGAAACCGAAATCATCTGCCGAAAGAAAGCCCTTGGACTTTCTGCCGTAGGGACTGAAGGTGCGTCCCTCGCATTGCCAGTAGGGTCCGTCGTCGGTGTCGACCACACGGGGGCCCTTGTCGCGGTAGGCTTTGGGGAGTCGTGTTTGCCAGAGGTCCTCGGGCAGCACGTAAATATCCATATGGTCGTCGGCCGATATCAGACGCTGGTTCGGATCGAGGCTCATGACAAAGACTCCCTTTTGTGGGCAAGGTTTATCAGGTGCGTCCGCGATTACCTGGGACGACAATCATGAAATCCACACCCGAATAGAGTCCCTAAATGCCAAACGGCCAGAGGAAATCAAATCTTCCCCTGACCGTTCGGTCAATCCGGCTGACCTCCCGGAGCTGTCTTCCTCTAGAATCGGTAGGAAAGCTCGGCTCCAAAGGTGCGCTTGATCGTGTAGTATTTGCCGAGGACTCCGAAGCTGTTGACGATCGGCGACATCCACTGCGCCGTTCCGATATTCAAAAGGTTTTTCGCCCACAAGCCGACTTCAGCGTCGTCATTCATGAAGGAGTACGAGAGACGTGCGTTGATGGCGTTCCATCCCGACTGACGAGCCTGCGGGACTTCGGGGCCGACAAAGTTGATCGCGCTCGTATAGGCCCACTCAATACGTGGTGTCACCCAGCCCTGCAGCCATTGAGGGCCGTTGACATCCAAAGGCATCGAGTACTGTGCGGCGAGGAAGCTGTTGAAGCGCGGCACCCCTTTGAACCGCTGGCCGCTGCGGTTAATGTTGGAGGCGTCGAATCCGCTCTCGGTATCCTGGAAGTTGTTGTAAACGGCATCGAGGAAGCCGAGGTTGCTCATGAGTATCAAACCCTCGATAGGCCGGGCCACCAGCTCGAATTCGATGCCGCGCGTGGTTGCGGATGCCGCGTTGTTGACAATGGTAACGATGGAGACTTCTTCCGTATCGACGCCTTCCGCTTTGTTACTGACCACTTGAATATCCTGGTAGAGGCCGACGAAGATCGAGATGTTGGCTGTGAGTAGTTGGTCAAAGGCGACGGTTTTAAGGCCAATCTCGAAGTTGTCGAGGTATTCGGGTTTGAATGCGCGGACATCGTCTGCTGCCTGAGCACCGCCAGTCAGGACACCGAACCCGCCACCTTTGAATCCTTGGGAGTAGGTGAAGTAACCCATCAAATGATCGAGCGGTGTATCGTCGAAGTATTCTTCCGGCATCGTAGCGGCGATCGTCGCCATCGGTGTCCACGATTTGAAGAGTTTCCGTTTGGATAGGCCCTGAGGATTATTACCAGTGTCGGGGATGGGCGTGTTGGCATTGATGTCGTAAGGTGCAAGGGCACCCCAGCTCCACTCTTTATAGCTCAGACCTTTTTTATCTTCGGTGTATCGAATGCCACCGGTGATCGCGAGCCAGTCGGTGGGGTCCCAAGTACCCTGCGCGAACATGGCCCAGGTCCAGTTGTCGATGTTGGTGTTTTTGCGAGTGGCACGACCTGGCAGGCATGATGCTCCGGGGAGGCTGCAGTAGGGCGGGGATGGATTGACACCCTGGTCGTAGGGGTATGGCGGCCCGTTGGGTCCGAGCTGCGCCTGGACCTGTGTGGAGAGTCGCTCAGTTGCTTGCTCGAGAAACACAAAGTAGCCAGCGATATAGTTGAACTTGTCTGTAATTCCGCCACTCCATTGGACCTCGGTGGAGATTTGCTGCGCCAGACCAGGCGCACCATTCATCGCAAAGGAGGGCATCGCTTGGGGGTTACCCGCAGCACCCAGGCTTTGCAGGTTGATAACCGGGACCCGGGTATTGTCGACGTCTGAACGCCTGCGAGGCCTCTGTTTGCGCCACGAGGTGAGGATTTTCAGTTGGTTGTCCTCAAGGAATCCGAAGTCGGGCGCATCCCAGGCAGCTGTCACCCATGTTCCGAAACTTTCGATGGCCTGCATTTGATTGGTGTCGGCATAGGTCACGTAGGGATCTTTAGATTCGTTGCAGGCATTGAAAAGCTGCGGGCTTCCCAGGGCGGCGCCCTCGTTGGCCACGACGCAATATCCTCCTGCAGCGCGGGTATGCTCGCTTGAGTAGGTGCCGCTGAGATCGATGGTGATATCATCCCACGGCAGGAAGCGAAGGGACCCCAGAAACGTGATGGAGTTCGCGTCCGACCAGTGCTCGTCACGAAGCGCGTTGTACACATAGCCCTTGCGGTTATTCGATCCGACGGTGAATCGAGAGAAAAGTTTGTCTTCGAACCACCCGATGTCGATCGGGATATTGATACTGGCCCGGGCCACCACGGAGTTGTAGTTGCCAGCTTTCACCATGGCGAAGCCTTCCAACTCTGGTCCGGGCTTCACAGTGGTTATGTTGATCGCACCACCGATAGTGTTTTTCCCGAAAAGAGTCCCCTGCGGTCCTCGGAGAACCTCGATCTGTTCCACGTCGAGCACGTCGAGAAAGTTCCCTTGAGCGCGGGGCAGGAAGACGCCGTCGACATAGACCCCGACGCCGGGGTCGAAGGCGAGATCGGCACGGTCGGTGCCCACGCCGCGAATGTAGATCTGAACATCCTGGCCGCCGAGCCCGCTCTGGAATTGCAGGTTGGGGACGAGCTCCTGAATCTGGTCGAGTCGAGTGATCCCGGCTTCCCGCAGAGTGTTCTCGCCCAGGGCTGTGACCGAGACGGGCGTGTCCTCCAGCAGTTCGGCGCGTTTACGCGCCTGCACGACAATTTCCTCGATCTGTTGCTGCTTGAACCGCGTAACTCCGGGGACGTCTTCGCCCGCCAGAGCTTCGTCGGCCTGGACTTCCTGAGAATCGACCTGTTGGGCATCGGTGCCGCCGACCTCGTTCTCGCCCTCAACGGCCTCGGTCAGATACTCCGAGGGGGCAGCAGGCGCGGTATTCGGCGCCTCGTCCTGCGCGAGAACCGGTGGTGCGAGCAGCATGGATACGAAAAGAACGGCAAGCAGACGGTAGCCCTGCGATAGAACAAAAATAGATTGTTTCATTATCCCCCCATTAAGTCGCGGTATCGATTGTTTCCGAATGGAATGGCAAGCAGATCGCCGGACCGAGCGCGATCCGCATGATCTACGAATCCAGGCTGAAAGCAACCCGGTGCGACTAGACGCGTAGCGTCAAATTCTTGGATAAATTCCCGTGCCACTGACGGACCTCCGGGCTGAATCCCGAAAACTCGATTCGATAGTCACGCGGGCAGGCCCTCCACTTCGTGTTACATCTCTTTCATGAGCCGACCTGCGAAGTTGACCGAGATTGAGGTGGAGCAAAAGTTGGGAGAGCTGCCCGCATGGGAACTGCGCTCGGGACGCTTGCATCGCGAGTTCACGTTTACGAACTTCGTGATGGCGTTCGGCTTCATGGCACAGGTGGCCCTGATTGCGGAAAAAATGGATCACCACCCGGAGTGGAGCAATGTGTACAATCGGGTGGTCATCGAACTGCAGACACACGACGCTGGTGGCTTGACGGAGCTCGATTTCGAATTGGCCGCCGCGGCGTCCGGACTTGCTCAAAGCAGCCTGATGCGAGATTGATGCTGGATGCAACAGATCTCTTGAAGTTGTTGACGGGGTAGTTTTTGCCCGGGCGCCCGATGATCGGTCGCGGGTTCGGGAGCCAAAAGGAGAACGGATTATGGCAAAGCCGGCCCAGGAAATCGTAGCGGACAAGGACCCGAGCGCGGTTCTTCCGGCTACCAGAGTCCGCATGTCGGACGATGGCCGCTGGATCGGCCCATGCAGTCATCTGGCGGCCGAGCGCGAACGCCTGGCGGCCCTCAGGTTCAGGGGTTTTGATACGAAAGCTCTCGGGGTCACTTTGGGAGCGGAAATTCACGGCATCTCCATCGGACCCGATCTGGCGCCGGATCAGGTATCGGAGATCCGCGATGCGCTCTGTGCCTTCAAGGTCATCGTTTTTCGCGAACAGACCCTCACATCAGCCGAGCATGCAGGTTTTGCAAGACTTTTTGGAGATCTGGAAATCCACCCCTTCATTCCGCCCAACCCGGAGGAGCCGGAGCTGGTCCGTTTCGAGAAGGGCCCCGATGTCAGTGGCTACGAAAACCAATGGCATCATGACGTGACCTGGCGAGAGTGCCCTTCCCTGGGTGCGGTTCTGCGAGCGGTTGAAGTTCCGGACGTCGGGGGTGACACCCTCTTTTGCGATATGAATGCGGTATACGAAGGTTTGGACCCGGAGCTACGGTCGCGCATCGATGGCCTGACCGCCAGGCATGACTATATGAAGGCCTTCGGCCACAACGTTCCCGAGGACAAGGCGGCCGAGATGCGTGCTCTCTATCCCGTGGTCGAGCATCCTGTGGTGCGAACACACCCCGAAACCGGCAAGCGGTGCCTTTTTGTGAACTCGATTTTCACCCGGGAAATCATCGGGCTTTCCTCTCGGGAGAGTGAGGATATCCTCAAGGAGCTCTGTGCTCACGCAGACTATCCGGAGTATCAGGTCCGGATTCGATGGGAGCCTGGCACCGTTGTTTTCTGGGACAACCGCTCGTTGCAGCACTACGCGAGCAGCGATTATTGGCCGCAGGCCCGGGTGATGGAACGCGCCAGCGTTTGCGGCGACAAGCCGGTCTGACGCGAAGAACGCGCCACCTCGAAGGATGCAGGGATGTTCAAGGTGTCCTGCCGTCTCGATGGGCGCCGAAAGATGAACTCTCGAGCGGGGGGGGGTCAGCAACTTTTGCGGAAGATCAGTTTGACCTTGGCACTTGCCAGTCCTGTCGCACTGCCGCCACGGTTGTTGACCTGATAGCCGTGAAAATCCAGGATCTTGAACTCGACATTGTCGCGGCATGCAGCAATCTGAAAGCGATCCTTCAATTCTTCCTTGATCGTGATCCCGTCGGGATGCCCATGATTCGAATCCAGAGCCTGAGCCGCGATGATCGCGACTTCGGCAAAGATCGATGCAAGGTCCCCCTGAAATGCATCCGCTGTTGATGGATCCCCATCACAACCAGCTTCCAGAAGCAGCCATCCCGCACCGGCGGTGACGGCGCCGACAAATACGCCCCCGATCTTCGTTCCGCGGGAGGCTCTCAGCAACAATTTGATATTGCCGTTGGCCCTCGGGTCGGTAGAGTTTTGCGGATTGAGGGTGCAGGTATGGGTTCGACCGCAAAGCGTTTTGTCTGTCTGGCAGATCTTGAAGGTGGTGTCGCCGATGCGCACTCTCTGAGGGAGGTCGAAAGTCACTTCGCCCGAGATTTGGCCACCGGTTGGATCTGGAATCAGGGTGGCGTCCGCCTTCAGGGCGAGGGCAGATGCTTGCTGGGCGGGAACCGCGAGGAGCAAGCCCAGCAGAACCAACCCGATGCCATAGGTCGTCCTTCCCCGCTTCGCTGCGGATGGGTCCCGATGCGGTATGCCAAATTTCATTCGTTTCGTCCTGAGGTGGTTGTGTTTAAACGAGTTGTGGGGGCAGGAGCCTTGCGACGCCTCATTACGATGCCACAAGCTTACGACCGAAGCCGTCCGGTGCGCAACCCCTCAAATCCGAATTGAGTCAAACTTTCATCCCGTCGTTCGTTCGATCCATAAAGCGAACTCCTTGCGGAGTGCGTTATATTGCCGGATTTGAGGGTTTTTCCGGGTTTCCGCAGAAATCCTCGGGCGAAACCCCCAGTCGATCGAGTCCGTTCATCCTGCCCCACCCTTGGCCACCTCGGGGCTTGTTTGGCGCTGGCGCCGGCTGGTGAATTGGCGGATTCGGGGATTCCGGGAGCTGAATTGAACCACGCTTCTTATTTGGTACCTTTGGTTCCGTATGCAGACTCAAATTTCTTCAGAGACTGAAACTCCTTCGGGAACCGGCAGCTTTTTCTCCGATTTGGCGGACCGTGTGCTCGCCGGGGGAATTCCCACCCGCGAGGAGGCACATCGAATTTTGAGCACCCCCTTGGAAGAAATGGAAGATCTGCTGGCGGCCGCACTCCGGATTCGGGAGAAGCGCTGGGGGCGCGGGGTCAAGATCTGCATGCTTCAAAATGCGCGGTCGGGTCTTTGCCCCGAGGATTGCAATTATTGTTCGCAGTCCAAGGTCTCGACCGCCGAGATCGAAACATACACGCTGATGCAGCGAGGTCAGTTGATTCAGGGAGCTTCGCGCGCCGTCGAACGCGGCGCCCGCCGCTATTGCATGGCAACCAGCGGCAGAGGGCCAAGCGACCGCGACATCAACGAGTTTTGTGCAACAACCCGTGCCATCAAGCGAGAGCATCCGGACCTGGAGATTTGCGTATCGCTGGGTTTGATGGACGACGAGAAGGCGGTGAAGCTGAAGGATGCCGGAGTAGGATGGGTGAATCACAACCTGAACACCAGCGAGCGTCACCATGATAATATCTGCTCGACCCATACCTATGCCGACCGTGTCGCAACGGTTCAGGCCGCGAAGCGGGCCGGGATGAACACCTGTTGTGGCGGAATTATCGGGATGGGCGAGGATAACGAGGATGTCGTCCAGTTGGGATTTGCACTCCGCGAGTTGGGGGTAGATTCTCTGCCGGTCAACTTTCTGCATCCGATCGAAGGAACGCCACTGGGCAACGAAGACAAGGTCGACAAGGAGCGTGCGTTGCGCGCCCTCTGTTTGATGCGTTTCCTGAACCCCGAGGCAGATATCCGCGCCGCCGGAGGCAGCGAGACGACGCTGGGCGAAGATGAGCATTTGGCGCTGTACCCCGCCAACTCGATCTTCGTCGCTGGCTATCTGACAACGCCCGGGCGGAGTGCTGACGAAGCGCGGCAAATGATCGAGGACCGTGGTTTCTTCGTCGACGGGACCGAGATCGAAGCCTGAGGCACGGGAGCTGAGAAACTTCCTCAGGCCTGCCGCCATGGCAGGATGGGGTGGCTGACAGCGAAAGCAAGGAGCCTCTTCGAATCTGGAGGGCGCCGCGTCCAGTATGCTTCTACCGTCTGAAATCGCTAGGTTGGTGGCATGGACTCGCGATCGAACAGACGATGCTTGCCGGCTCTGATCGCCAGCTTTCTGTTGATCATTTTGCAGCCGACAGTGAGTGCCAGCAGTGAAACTGAGGTTTTACGACTCGCTACGACCACAAGTACCGCGGATTCGGGATTATTGGACGCGATTCTCGGAGATTTCGAGACACGCTTCCATGCCCGAGTTGACGTGATTGCGGTCGGAACCGGACATGCCCTGGCGTTGGGGCGGGCTGGTGATGCGGATGTACTCCTTGTGCATGCTCGCGAACGCGAGGAGGGTTTTCTGGCGGCGGGCCATGCCACGCATCGTTCGGATGTGATGTATAACGATTTTGTTCTCGTCGGCCCCCGTGACGATCCGGCCAACACAAAAGGATCAAGCGGAATTCTCGACGCACTGGCTCGAATCGCGAAGGCCAAGGCAGTTTTTGCTTCCCGGGGTGATGATTCCGGGACTCATTCAAGGGAAATAAAGCTTTGGGCTCTCGGTGGCATGGAGCTCGACAAGGGAAGCAGTTGGTACCACGCTCTCGGTCAGGGTATGGGCGCGACTCTGACCTACGCAAACGAGCGGGGCGCCTATACGTTGACGGATCGCGGCACATTCCTGTCGCAAATCAGACATCTGTCGGATCTGGAGATTCAGGTTGGCGGGCAGTCAATTCTCGAGAATCAAGATGTTCGCCTGCGAAACTCCTACGGTGTTCTTGTCGTCTCCGATGCCAAAACCGGTGTGAACAGCAGTATGGCCAAATCCTTTGTGCAGTGGATCATTTCTCCCGATGTGCAGCGCAAAATTGCAGCCTTTCGTAGCATCAACGGGACCCAGCCACTGTTCTATCCAGTGCATAATCAGAAGGAGCCACGCGATGAGCTTGCCGCTCCTCCCGACGATGCAGATGGCCTGTCCTAGGAGGTCTCGATGAAAGGTTCCTGGGAAACGATCCAGACAGCCTTCGCCGAAGCTTTACGTCTCGTCGCGGGGCTGGATCCGAGGCTCCTCGAGATCCTTGAGATGACTCTGCAGGTGTCTCTGGGCGCGCTTTTTCTGGCCACCTTGCTCGGTCTGCCGATCGGAGCATTGTGCGGACTGGAAGCTGGTCCGCGTTTCCGTGGATTGATCCGCGGGTTGATGTACACCGGGATGGGTCTGCCGCCGGTTGTGGTGGGCCTCGCGGTCTACCTTTTCTTGTCCCGGAGCGGGCCCCTGGCGGATCTGGGTTGGCTTTTCACTCCCGCTGCGATGATTACTGCGCAGACATTCCTGGCCCTGCCGCTGGTGATGGGGTTGACCATGACGGCGGTCGAGGCTGTCGATCCCGCTTTGAAACCTCAACTTGTCTCGCTCGGCGCCACGAAGGGACAGGTGGCTCGCTGGACGCTTTTCGAGGCCCGCGGGGGGGTCCTCACCGCGATCGCGGCGGCGTTTGGTGCGGCGATCTCCGAGGTCGGGGCGGTCATGTTGGTGGGGGGGAATATCGAGGGTCAGACCCGAGTGTTGACGACGGCAATCGTTCTGGAAACGAGACGGGGTGAATTCGCGCTTGCGATGGCATTGGGCCTGATCCTGGTGTCTCTGACGTTTGCCATCAACTTTCTGCTGGTTGCGTTCGGTGAAGGGAAGACGCTTCGTGGCCGCGGCTGAGGTGCTTTTGGGCCTGTCGGGCGTCCGGCAATCGTATGCGGGGCGTTGCGTGGTGGACGTTCCGGAACTGCAGATTCATCAAGGCGAGTTTTTGGCGATTCTGGGACCAAGCGGCGCGGGAAAGACCACGCTGCTTCGACTTCTGAATCTCCTCGAAGCCCCACACGAGGGTGCGTTGTTTCTGTCTGGCGATCGACTTCCCGGAAGGCCTTTGATCGAGCATCGTCGCCGGGTAACTACGGTCTTCCAACGGCCCAAGCTTTTATCGCGATCCGTGGAACAGAATGTCGCGCTTGGTCTCGAGATGCGAGGAATTTCCGATCCGGCGAGAGTGGCTATGCTGCTGGATCGGGTGGGATTGAAGGACCTGGCAAAGGTCTCGGCGCTGCAGCTCTCGGGGGGCGAACAGCAACGCGTCGCTTTGGCGCGGGCACTGGCGATCCAGCCGGAAATTCTATTGCTCGATGAGGCGACGGCAAACCTCGACCCTCTGAATACATCTATCATCGAGAATCTGCTCCGCGAGGAGCATGCCACTCAGAAAACAACGATCATCTTCGTCACCCATAATCAGTTTCAGGCTCGCCGCCTTGCGGAGAGTTGTCTGCTGATGCTGGAGGGGAAAGTGGTGGCGCGGAGTGCGGCTGATCATTTCTTTTCTCCGGCCGCTGATCTTCAGGTGCGATCTTTTCTCGCTGGTGAGTTGGTCATTCCCTCGGCTTCGTCGTAGACAACGGGTGTCTACGAGTTTCGGTAGAGAGACGTCTGATGCCAATCGAAAATTACAGTTTTCTGCACGCAGCTGATTTGCATATTGATAGTCCGCTGCGCGGGCTGGAGCGCTATGAAGAGGCGCCGGTCGAGGCGATCCGAGGTGCAACTCGCCGAGCTTTCGAGAATCTCGTAGCCAAGGCGATCGAACTCGAAGTCGCGTTTGTCGTTCTGGCCGGAGATATCTTTGATGGAGACTGGAAAGACCATGGAACGGGGCTTTGGTTTGCCCAGCGATTGCGTGAACTCTCGCAAGCGGGGATTTCGGTTTATCTCGCGGCCGGCAACCACGATGCACAAGGCAAGACGGCCGCTGCCCTTGTGTACCCCGAGGGCGTGTATCGATTTTCGAAAACGAAACCGCAGACCTTTCGTGATCCTGCCACCGGAACTGCCTTGCACGGTCAGAGTTTCGCCACCGCGGCGATCAGGGAGAATCTTGCGGCCAGCTACCCCAAGGCGATCGCCGGAGCTCTGAATATCGGTGTTTTGCACACGGCCCTCAACGGCCGGGAGGGACATGATCCCTACGCGCCCTGCTCGCCGGATGAATTGAGATCCCACGGCTATGACTATTGGGCTTTGGGGCATGTCCACCAACGCGAGATCGTCGCTGAAGATCCGTGGATTGTCTTCCCCGGAAATCTGCAGGCGCGCCATATTCGCGAGACAGGGGCCAAGGGTGCCACGCTGGTCGGGGTGGCGGATGGCCGAATTCGATCCGTCGAACATTTGAGCTTTGATGTCCTTCGCTTCGTTCGGCTGAAAGTGGATGTCGAGGGGTGCGGTTCACGGGCCGCGTGTCTGGATCAGGTCGCTGCTGCGCTCTCGTTGGCGCGAGAAGAGGCGGAGGACCGATTGCTCGCCGCTCGCGTGACCTTGGTCGGGCGGACGGAAGCTAGTGACGAGCTATACCGGGAGCACGATGATTTTCTGCTCTCTTGCCGCGACTGGGCAAATGGTGTCGGTGATATCTGGATTGAAAAGCTCGAGCAGCGCACCCATGCGCCCTCCTCGGCTAATGAAGCGGATATGATCGAAGTTCTCGATCTGAATTCGCCGGATCTTCGGGCCGAGGTTTTGGCCAGCCTGCAAAAGGATCTGGAGAACCTGCGCACCAAAATGCCGCCGGGGCTGGGTGTTTCTGCAGGACTGGCTGACCTTGCTGATCCCGAAGTTCTCGAGAGGATCCTCGACGAGGCGCGGGACGAAGTGATTCGGCGACTTCTCGATGCTGATCGGAAGCCATCACTATGAGGATTCGCTATCTCGACTTGCGGGCGTTCGGACCTTTTACGAATCACCGGCTGACGTTTGCGGCTGAACCTGGCGATTTACATTTGATCTACGGACCGAACGAGGCGGGCAAGAGTTCCGCGCTGCGCGCGATCAGCGCCGGCTTATTTGGAATCGAAAGTCAGACCTCCGATGATTTCGTTCACGCCTACCCGGATCTGCGGCTGGGGATGTCTCTGGAAAGTCCGGGCGAGAAGCTTCTGGAGTTCGTCCGACGCAAGGGGAAGAAGCAGAAGTTGTGGGCCGGAGATGACAGTCATCCCCTCGATAATGACAGTCTGGCCGGATTTTTGGGCGGTCTGGACCGCGCGGAGTTTACGCGGGTCTTCGGGTTGGATCATATTCGTTTGCGGGAGGGTACGGAACGCCTGCTCGATGCGGCCGAGGGTACTGAGGCTGCGGTTGTCGGGGCTGCGCTGGGCGTACGAGATCTAAGCGACGTGCGGGTGCAACTGGACAAGGAAGCTTCCGAGTTGTTTTCGGCGCAGGCTCGAAAGCCCCGAATCAACAAGGCCTTCCATGACTGGCGCGAGAAAAAAAAGGAATTGGGGAAGGCCTCGCTTTCAACGGAGGCCTGGAAGCAGGCGCGCCGTAAGGTCGATCATGCGCTCATTGCGCGGGATGAGATCCTGCTATTGGAACGCGAGCTGAAGGAGCGTTTGGCGGAATTCGAATTTGTTCGGCGCAACAGGTCTCGAGTCAAGGATTGGCGTCATCTTGAAACCGAGCTTCATGCGCTGGAGGATGTTGCATCGCTCGGTTCGGATTTCGCAAAGAGATACGGGTTGGCCGACGAAGCGCGCCGAGAAGCTCTTCGCCGTCGCGATCAATTTGCGGATGACGCAAAGGACTTGGTCGTTCGCCTTGCAGCGCTTCCCGAGATGTTCCCCCTTTGCGAGCAAGCGACGCGGTTGGATGAATTACGCGAAGAAGCCAGCAAGGTGCGGGCCGGCGTGCAGGACGGTGAACGCCTCGGTGCTCGTGCGGAACTCTGTGAGGCTGCGGCCGACAAGGTAGCGAGCACTCTGGGGTTTAAGATACCGCTGACGAAGCGAAAAGTCGGAGAGTTGAAGTTGCTCATGGGCGCGCCCGCAGATTTCTGTCGTCAACTTCTCGCCGAGCATGCGGGTCTTCAGGCCACCTTCGCCGAAGGTGCCGAACGAATATTTAACGGACAGGCGGATCTGGCCGCGGCGGAGCAGGCAATCCTGAATGCGGGCGAGGCTGTGGACGCAAGCGGTCTTCTGGCGGCTCGGCGAGCCACTCTCAAGTTGGGAGATCCCGAAGCCGAGCTGGCGGGATTGCGAGAGCGGGAGGAGCAACTCGCGCGGGCTATCGAACGTGACCTCGCTCGATTGCCGGGGTTCTCGGAATCGGCGGAGGCTTTGGTGAAGCGGACGCTGCCGGGTGATGAGGTTCTCAAAGATTTCCGCCAACGCTTTCAGTCTCTCGAGACCGAGTCGCGCGAAGCGCGGGCTGAAGTTCGCAATCTGGGATTGAGGCGAGCTGCCGTCGAGTCGCAACTCGAATCGGTGGCCGCAGGAGAGACCCTTCCGACCATGGCGGCATTGACGGATGCACGCTCGAATCGAGACCAGTTATGGACGCTCGTAAAGGAAGCCTGGCTCGCGGGAGTCGATAATGCCGCGGCCGGGCATCGTCTTGATGCGGAGCGATCTCTGCCCGATGCCCTGACTTTCGCGATTGTTCACGGCGATCAGGTTTCTGACCGCTTGCGGATTGAGTCCGAGCGGGTGGCCGAAACTTCACAACTCCGCCGCCAGATCTCTGAATTGGATCGAATCCGGCAATCGTTGTCCGAGGACGAAGTTTCGCGGAAGAATCGTGCGGACGGCCTTCAGGAGCAGTGGTCGGATATCTGGAAAAGCTCGGGGTTGCTTGTAGGGGACTGGGCAGCGATGCAGGACGCAATCCCTGCGAGGGACGCGATCCTTGCCAAGTTGGAGGAACGCGAGAGCTGCTCGTTCCGGATCGATCAGTTGCAGGGGCGGCTGGAGGCCGCGCGAGCCGAGATTTGTACGGCGATCGCATCGTGCGGAGGGCATCCACCGGAGAAGTCGAGGAGTCTGGCTGAGTGTCTGGCGATCGCGGACGCGCTCGGCGAGGAATTGGAGGCTCGGTCACAGGTCATCCGCGAGGCTCAAATCAAGCACGCAGATCTACTGACATCCGCTACCAAGGACCAGCAGGCGCAGGATCGGCGACGCGACCAGCTGGCGAATTGGGATGCCAAGTTTTCATCGGCGACGAAAGACTTCCCTCTAAGGCCGGAAGATCCTCCGGAAGCTGTGGAAAGGGTTTTGCGGCAGATCGAGGCACTTTTGAAGGATTTCGAAAGTGCGAGCGGGTTCCGCGAGCGTATCGAAAAAATCCATGCTCTCAGAGAGGGATTGGATACCGACCTCGCCGATTTTTGTCGCACCTACGCCACCGATCTTCCGAAGCTGGACAGGGCAGGCACCTTGACGCACCTTTTCCAGCTCCTGGAGGAGCAGAAAGTGCAACGGCAGGACCACCGTCGCCTGTCCTCGAATCTCCTGGCGAAGCAGGATGCAGCTCAAACGGCAGAGCGCACTCTCAAGGCCGCTGAATCCGATCTGGCTGGTTTGACTGCCGAAGCTGCGGTCGAGACCCTGGAAGATTTACCGGAGCGCATTCGTATGGCGGATGTGAAGCGACAGCTTTTGGAGAAACGCGATACCCTCGTGCAGCACTTCGCGGGGGAAGAAGTGGAGGTCGAAGAACTGGTGCTGCGGGTCGAAGGGGAGTCCGCGGTTGATCTGGAGGCAGAGATGCTCCCCTTGCAAGCCGAACTGGATTCTATTTCGGCGAAGCGAGCAGTTCTGGTTGAAGAGGCGACGCTGGCGAACGCCGTGTTTCAGGCGTTGGAAGATGGAACCGGGGCCGATGATCTGGCGATCGAGATGGCCGATGTCGCAGCGGGCCTCCGGGATCCAGTTACGCGCTACGCCAGACTTCTTTTCTCCTCCCGGTTACTCTCGGCAGCTGTCGAGAGATACCGGGAGCGCAATGAGGCACCCTTGCTCGCTTACGCGTCAGCCTATTTCGCCCGCCTGACCCGAGGCCGCTACGATCGTATTGAAACCGATATGGAGGGCAGCGACGAAGGCGGGTTTCGGGTTCGCTCGACCGCCAACTCACGGAGCAAGCCGTTGGATTCATTGTCGGAAGGTACCGTGGACCAGCTCCATCTGGCACTGGTCCTCGGATCTTTGGAGCATCGGTTTTCTGCGGGCGCCGAACCCATGCCGCTTCTGCTTGATGATATCCTCGTTCATTTCGATGATGAGCGATCGATGGCTGCGCTGGAGACCTTGGTCGAATTTGCGAAGACGACGCAGGTCCTGCTCTTCACCCACCACGAGCGAGTCAGGGATCAGGCGATGCAAGCTGGTGGTTCCATTCATGACCTTCAAGGATCCATGGCCGAATTTTGATGGCTTCTGGTGAACCGGTCCGCCATGCCGTAGCGTCAGGGTATGAGTCGCACGTCTTCGGTTGAGCAGCCCTCTCCCTTGCTCGAGTATCTTTTCGCCGCCTGGCCCGAGGTGAAGAAGACTCAGGTGCGCCACTGGCTCAAGTTTCAATCCGTCCTTGTGAATGGCCGAGTTGTGACACAATTCGACCACGCGCTTCGCAAGGGCGATGAGGTAGCGATTCGCACGGATCGCTACGCGGTCCCGAAGACAGTTCTGAGCTTCGGGATGAAGGTGCATTTCGAGGATGCCGATATCATCGTGATCGACAAGCCTTCAGGTTTGTTGAGTATTGCCAGCGACTCGGAAAAGGAAAAGACCGCCTACTATCAACTCACCGATTATGTCCGCGGTGGAAGTAACCGCTCCAAGGAACGTGTATGGATCGTTCATCGCCTCGATCGGGACACTTCCGGGCTGATGGTCTATGCCAAAAATTTCGAGAGCAAGGAGACGCTGCAGGGAAACTGGGATCGATTCGAGAAGTACTACGAGGCCGTGGTCGAGGGCCGGATGCCCGAGACGGAGGGTACTTTCGCCTCTCATCTCGACGAGTCACATCGGCATCGAGTATTCAGCACACGCGAGACTGAACTTACGCGCTACGCGGTCACCCATTTTCGAGTTTTGGGAATGGGCCGGACACGCTCTCTGGTTGGATTGCGTTTGGAAACAGGTCGTCGTCATCAAATTCGGGTGCACCTTTCCGAAGCTGGTTTTCCGATTGTGGGTGACCTGAAGTACGAGGCCGCCACCAATCCCCTGCGCCGGTTGGTGCTGCATTCCTCCGAGCTGAAATTGCAACATCCGCGCACCGGCCGTTGGCTGCGCTTTCGGTCGCCTTTACCCCGCGATTTATCTCGTTTGGTGCGCTGAGCGTCGATCCCTGTGGCGTGGCTCGGCCCCGTCCCCCCGAAATCTTCTGGCGGGGCAGGGCTGGCACCTCCAAATTCGGTATTGCCGGACAGGACCGCAGGGCTCTATAATCGGGGCTCCGAGATCCGTAACGGATACTCCGACGAACCCTCTTCATGATCCCAGCCCTGAAAATGATCCCCCACTTGCTGTGCATAGCACTGCTTGTTCTGGTCGCGGGAACACCGAGTCTGAGTTTTGCGAAGGTTTATCTCGACAGCCAGGCCCCATGGCCCCGGAAACACTCGGACCATCGGAACACAGGCCAAACCAGCTACCCGGGGCCCATCGTCCCTGATCTCTCGGGTGGCAATCTTCCTGTGGGACAGGGGGGTCTCGTCTTTTACAAGTTTAACTACGATCTCCGAACGTCCCCTGCCGTCGGTCCTGATGGGACGGTGTATGCTGCCAATGGAACGACACCGATTTTTGCGATTCGTCCTGATGGAACCCTGAAGTGGGACACCGACGGGATTCGTGCCGGCGATTCCCTGCATTCATCGCCTGCTCTGGGACGCGAAACCCCCGGCGACCGCACCGTGATTTATATGGGTGAGCGCAACAATAAGCTCATTGCCATATCGGACGACGGCGAAGCTGGTTTTTCGACGGATTGGATGGTCAAATTCAGGGTCGACGGGGACATTACAGGCTCTCCGAATCTCGGTCTCGATGGAGATCAGCTCTATGCCAGTTGCGGCTGTGTCAACGGGGGTTACCTGGTTGCGTATCGAACCGAACCAGATCCCGATCTGATCCAGCAACCCCAACTCCCGGGGGTACCCGCCGGCGAAATTCCCTGGACAGCTGCTAATCGGGGAATGTCGGCCGTCGCGCCGGCGGTCAACGATAATCCCGGTGATCCCAATTACGGGGACGTCTATGTTCTCGACAGCGTGGGGAGCGTCGAAGTTTATTCCTCGGAAGGTGTCGAGCGTTGGAAGTCGGAGGGGCTTGGCCAGCAAAGCCAGAAGAGCGCTCCGGTGATCGCGCCTGATGGTGACGTCTTTCTTGCCACCGACCGCGGGGTTCATCGGGTGGTTCCCCCGGCGAGTGGCGTTCAAACCTTGGCTGTTGCATCGGATTGGTTTTTCCCGACAGTGGGTCGCGTCCGAGCGATTCCTGCCTATGCAGATTGTGTGAAAGCCGCTAACCCCGAAATCTGCGAGTTCAACGATACGCTCTACTTTGGGGATTCCGACGGATGGTTTTATGCCGTCGACGCGAACACCGGTTCTCTTGTCTGGTACCTGCAGTTGGGTCGCGCGATTACCGGATCAGCTATTATCGATCGCCACGGGATCGTCTATGTTGGCACGGAAGGCGATGCGACGGTTTTCGCATTGCGACCGAATCGCGGCGATTTGTCGAGGCGGCAAAGAATTCTGTGGCAGCATACGCTTGGAGGTCGGCTTCGTTTCCAAACCCCGGTGATCGGTGTTCTTCCGGAATATGATGCCAGCGGTGCGGTCATGCGCGATACCGAGACGGGTAGACTCGTGGGCCAGCCACGCTTGTACGTGGGCAGTCGTCATACTCTTTTCGCCATCACGGGTGAGCCGGGTCCGCCATCCGACCTGCCGGTTGACGAGGAATTACCAGTGGTCGGCGACGGTTGGGATCTTTTCGAAGCCGAGCGCATGCGCTTCCCCCGGCGAGTCCGGCTTGGCGTCAAGCGGCCGATGGTGCGGCAGAAGGTGAAGTTCCGGTTGCGCAATCAGAGCGCTCAGGCAGTGCGGGTCACATCCGATATGCTTTCGAGTCGAGTTCGTCTGGTGGCGGTGCCTCTCGATCCGGGTACAACCTGCACGAAGCCGATGATTGCTCTGGACCAAAGAAGTCTCTCCGTTGGCGGCAGCGGTTCCCGTGAACTGGGGCCCGGAGATGGACTGACTCTGCGCTACGAGATGGTTTTTTCCTGCGCGCCCGACCCCGAAATGACGAATCGTCGCGAGTCTCATGACGATTATTCGATCCGCGTGGAGTTGGTGGACTCTGACGGGCAGGTCCGTGATTTTCCCGCAGATCGTCTGGTGGATGTGATCGGGGATCCCCGAAGAATTTCGAGGCGCGAGGCTGCCATCGAGATCGCCGGCCGCTGATCCCGATGACAGTGCGGCGGTTCAGCTACCCTTGTGCATTTGCTGGGCGAGGTAGATCGACTCGCCCAGTTCGCCGATGAGGGACAACTGCGTTTCGAGAAAGTCGAGATGCTCTTCTTCGCTGACCAGGATATGCTCGAACAATTCGCGAGAACCCGTGTCGGCAGCTTCGAAAGCTGTCTTGACAGAATTCTGGAGCCGCGCGATTGCATCGACCTCAAGAGCGAGGTCGCTTTCCAGTTGCTCCTTGACGGTTTCGCCAACCCCTACTTTGTTCAGGCGCTGCAGGTTGGGAATGCCGTCGAGGTAGAGGATGCGCTCGATCAGATTGTCCGCGTGTTTCATCTCTCCGATTGACTCTTCCCGGCTGTGTGCGGCGAGTCTCTCGTAGCCCCAGTTTTGCTGCATGCGGTAGTGAACGAAGTATTGGTTCACCGCGGTCAGCTCCGAGGTCAGTACGTCGTTAAGCGCTTCGATTACTTTCTTGTTGCCCTTCATCTTGCAGTCTCCTTGGCGGGTAAAAAAAATTACAAATCAACGTTAGCAGGCGGGCCCGACCGGGAGAAGTTTCATCAGTCAGAATTATACAAAAAATAAGATTGACACTGAAAATCAATTTCAAAAAACGACCACGCGACCGTCTTTCTGTCGGACGGATTGCTTCCTGGTCAATCGCCCACTGACTGTGAAAATCAATTTCATAAATCGGCGCATGACGGCCGATCGGAATCGAACAAAAAAAAGAGGCGTGGAGCTTTTGCTCCACGCCTCTTTTGCTTCGCGATGAACAGCGAAGTCGAACTTACATCATGCCGGGCATACCGCCCATGCCGCCACCAGGCATGCCGCCAGGCATACCACCCATGGCTCCGCCGCCGCCCTCTTCAGGCTTCTCGGCGATCATGGCTTCCGTGGTCAACAGCAAGCCGGCTACCGATGCTGCATTCTGCAGCGCGGTGCGCACGACCTTGGTCGGATCGATGATGCCGGCCTTGAGGAGATCCTCGTACTTTCCGGCAGCAGCATTGAATCCATTGGATCCCTTGGAGCTACTGACGCGATCGAGAACGATCGAAGGCTCTTCCCCGGCGTTGCTGGAGATCCAGCGCAGCGGAGCCTCGCAGGCACGCTTGACGATTTGCACGCCGACCGCCTCTTCCTCTGTTGCGACTTCGAGCTTGTCGAGGCCACGCGAGGAGCGGAGCAGAGCAACACCGCCTCCAGGGACGATGCCTTCTTCCACGGCCGCACGGGTTGCGTGGAGTGCGTCTTCGACGCGAGCCTTCTTCTCCTTCATCTCGACTTCTGTCGCCGCACCAACCTGCACGACAGCCACGCCGCCGACCAACTTGGCGAGACGCTCCTGGAGCTTCTCGCGGTCGTAGTCGGAAGTGGTCTCTTCGATCTGATTCCGGATCTGGCTGACGCGACCTTGAATGTCGCCACGCTTGCCTGCGCCGTCAATGATCGTGGAGTTGTCCTTGTCGATCACGACCCGCTTCGCGGTGCCGAGGTCGTTCAAGGTGACATTGTCGAGCTTGAGGCCGAGTTCTTCGGCGATGACTTTGCCGCCCGTGAGGATGGCGATGTCTTCGAGCATGGCCTTGCGGCGATCGCCAAAGCCAGGTGCCTTGACTGCGGCGCACTGCAGGGTGCCGCGAATCTTGTTCACCACCAAAGTGGCGAGAGCTTCGCCATCAATGTCTTCGGCAACGATCACGAAGGGCTTGCCGGTTTTGGCAATCTGCTCGAGAATCGGGAGCAGGTCCTTCATATTGGAGATTTTCTTCTCATGGATGAGGAGGAAAGCGTCCTCAAAAACGGTCTCCATGCGATCGGGGTCGGTCACGAAGTAGGGCGAGAGGTAGCCGCGGTCAAACTGCATGCCTTCGACGACTTCGAGGGTCGTCTCAAGTCCCTTGGCTTCTTCGACCGTGATGACGCCATCCTTGCCGACCTTGTCCATGGCCTCGGCGATGATGCCGCCGATTGTCGGATCACTGTTGGCCGAGATTGTACCAACCTGAGCGATTTCCTTCTGGTCCTTGGTGGGCTTGGACAGCTTGTGCAGGCTCTTGCTGACCTGCTCTACGGCCACGTCGATGCCGCGCTTGAGCGACATGGGATCGTGTCCGGCGGCGACCATCTTGGCACCTTCGGTGAAAATAGCTCGCGCGAGCACCGTAGCGGTGGTCGTGCCGTCGCCCGCGACGTCAGAGGTCTTGGATGCAACCTCTTTCACCATCTGGGCTCCCATATTTTCGAATTTGTCTTCGAGTTCGATCTCCTTGGCCACCGTGACACCATCTTTGGTGATATTGGGGGCCCCGAAGGACTTCTCAATGACGACATTGCGGCCCTTTGGGCCGAGGGTCACCGTGACCGCGTCGGCGAGGACGTTAACGCCCTCCAAAACCTTTTCGCGGGCATCGCTGCCGAATTTGACGATTTTAGCACTCATCGTTGTCTGCTTTCTCCAAAAGTAAAAGGGCTATTCGAGGACGCCGAGGATGTCATCCTCGCGCAAGATGAGATGATCATCACCTTCGAGCTTGATTTCGGTACCCGCATATTTACCAAAAAGGATGCGATCACCCTTTTTGACGTCGAGCGGGTGAACTTTCCCATCTTCGCCGACTTTGCCCTTGCCCACGGCCACGATCTTGCCCTCCTGGGGCTTCTCTTTGGCTGTATCGGGGATGATGATGCCCCCCTTGGTTGTAGCTTCCTCGTCGACCCGCAGTACGATGACGCGGTCCTGCAACGGACGGATTTTCATGTGGCTCCCTCTCCTTTCAAACGATCCTGATTCAGGATGAAAATCAGTAAAATCTTGGTTTTTCAGATAAACGCCGCTCCAACGTGCGAACGGATTTACCGCGACGCGGGGGTTTTAATCACGAACCCCCGCCTGTCAAGGTGAATCTTTGCAAAGAAATCATCAGCGACGAGTTCTTTGCATCTCCTCCTCGTAATATTGACGATACAAAACTTCATATTCGGCGCTGCCTTCGGGAACATTTCGCCCCAAAGAACTGATCTTTTGGGCGACTTTCACGTGCAGACCTGCCTCTGTGTCGAGATGTTTCGTCAAAGTTTTTTTGATTTCATTGCGGGCCAATCGATCGTTGGCCACCTTGATTCCCGCGCCCTGAATCGCCTCCAGAGTCTTGTGGGCGAGATGCGATGCCTGATCTTCCGTGAATCGCATCGTTTCAGAGCGGAAAACCGCGTTCCTTGGCGAGACGTTGTTTGATCATCAGAGTCACTTTGCGGGTGTCCAGGCCAACCGCGTCTCGGCCGGCCGCCTTGAGGTGCTGGGCGGCCATTTGGGCTGCGTCCTTCTCCAGAGCCGCTTCTTCGCCAAAATAAGCCTTCAAGGCCTTGGAAACAGCGGTAATCGCCGGGTCGAGCCCGTCTCCCGGGGGAATTTGGGGAATTTGGTCGGCGCGCACCAGATCGTAGACGATCGTGCGGGAGACACCCATGATTTCCTGCGATGAAAGAGGCAAAGTTTGCTCCGAGCGGCCCACGAACGGGCCCCCCTTCGAGCTAACACCGGGGGGCGGGTTTGCAACTGGAGAGAGCGCACGCGAGAGTTCTCCGAGGCTAATCTGAAGGCATCCGATGAAGACCAAAGGAAACAGAGCCCGTGCATTGGTTGCCGGGGACAGGATTGCGGTTGTCGCACCCTCGGGGCCGGTGGATCGGATCGCTCTGGCCGCCGGCATCGCGGTGCTGGAGGACGCCGGTTTTGTCGTGGAGATGCCGCGGGAACGGCCTCCCTGGCGGATTTTTTCCGGAACGGATGAAGAACGTCTGGACGAACTTCAGGCGGCTCTCGATGCCCCGGAGATTCAGGCGGTTTGGCTGGCCCGCGGTGGCTACGGGTTGAATCGCATTTTGCCCATGCTGCGACTGTCCGATCCTCTTCTGGCTCGAAAATGGGTCATCGGCTTCAGCGATGCCACGGCTCTATTGACGGCCGTCGAAGCCGCCGGGGGGCACGCGATCCACGGGCCGATGGTCGCCCACGATCTCGTCCGTGAAGCCGAGGGCGCAGGTTTCAGGCATTTACTGGACCTGACGGCCGGCCGCGGGTGGTCCGTCCCGATTCCGACCATTTTCCATCCCGGGCAGGCCACCGGTCCGATGCGCGGGGGGTGTCTTACCGTGCTTGCCTCGCTGCTGGGAACGCCGGCGGCCCCGGTGTTCGACGGCAGCATCGCCCTTCTGGAAGACCACCATGAGGCGCCGCAGCGCCGAGTGGACCGGTTGCTGATTCAGCTGCGCCAATCCGGGGCCCTCGACGGTGTTCGCGGTCTCGTTTTCGGGGCAATGGATGGCTGCGGTTCGCCAGCAGAACTTCGAGAGACGATTCTCGATTGCCTCGGGGACCTCGAGGTGCCGATCGGCTTTGGCGCTGC
Organism: Candidatus Binatia bacterium; assembly: GCA_029248525.1. Taxonomy (NCBI): domain Bacteria; phylum Candidatus Binatota; class Binatia (SeqCode); species Binatia bacterium. The sequence goes on along the minus strand of JAQWJE010000048.1, from coordinate 77,206 downwards.
GGTAGGCCACGGGTCCTCGAACCTGGCAGTCCCTCTGGGAGCGACGGCCCAACTATCCCTGTCCGCCGACACGGGAGGCCGATTGATCGGCCGGGAAGACGGCTCCGTCGGATGAATTTCTCTCGGGTGGACGAAGCCTTGCAGGAGGCCGTGCGCAGCCGTGTCTTTCCCGGGGCCGTTTTGCGTGTGAGCCATCGCGGGGACCTGGTTTACGAAAAGGCCGTCGGATCCCGCAATCTGGAACTGCCGGAGGCGCCGGTTGCTGTGGAGACAGTGTTCGATCTGGCTTCGCTCACCAAGCCGCTTGCGACCACGATCGCGATTTTGATGTTGGTGCGTGATCGTCGTCTGGATCTGGATGAGCGGGTGGCCCGCTATCTCCCCCATTTCGGAGTTTTCGGCAAAAGCGGCGTCACGATCCGGCATCTGCTCAACCATTCCTCCGGACTGGCCGCTCATCGGCCATATTTTCGCGAGGCCAGCGGCCTGGGGCGACTGAATTTCATCGGGAGTCGAGAGGCCCGCGCCTGGGTCTATGAGCAGGTCCAGCGGGAAAGACCGGAGGCAGCGCCCGGCAAGCAGGTGATCTACAGCGACTTGGGCTTTCTTGCACTCGGGCAGCTGGTGGAGAACGCCAGTGCGATGTCTCTGGATCAGTTCTGCCATCGGCGGATCTTTGGTCCTGCGAGACTCGAGGCGCTGGGATATATCGATCTGACGATGGTTCGAGCAGGCCGAGTCGAGCCGGTATCGGACCGGATTGCCGCGACATCGGCCTGTGCGTGGCGCGGGCAGACGCTTTGCGGCGAGGTCGAGGACGAGAATGCCTGGCTGATGGCCGGAGTCGCCGGGCATGCCGGCCTCTTCGGCACAGCGGAGGATGTGGACCGGCTGGCGAGCGTGATTGAAGCGGCTGGCCGGGGGCAGGGGGACCTGCTTCCACGGGAACTCGTGCGAGAAATGTGGACGATCGACGATACAGTTCCGGGTTCGACGCGGACTTTGGGCTGGGATACGCCGGCCGCGAGAAATTCGGCTGCGGGAGGCAGGATGTCTCCGCATACGGTCGGTCATCTCGGGTTTACCGGGACTTCGCTTTGGCTGGATCTCGAGCAGCGGGTGCATATCGTGCTGTTGAGCAACCGAGTTCATCCCTCGCGTGACAATAATCGAATCCGGGAATGGCGCCCGAGGATTCACGACCTCGTGATGGAGGCTCTGGGTTGAGTTCGGTCCGGGATATTCATCTCACAGCGATCGGCGGGGTCGGTATGACCGCCCTGGCGGGTTTGCTTTGCTCGCTCGGGCATCGCGTGCGCGGCTCGGATCTCGAGGTTTATCCGCCGGCAAGCGAGGAATTAGCGAGACTCGGAGTAAATGTGGCGCGCGGCTATCGGGGCGAGAACCTGAACCCGCGACCGGATTTGGTCGTCATGGGCAACGCGATTTCCCGTGATAATCCCGAAGCGATTGCGGCGCGTGAGGCGGATATCGAAACACTGTCGATGCCGCAGGCGCTGGCGCGGTTTTGCCTGCCGGAGCGAGTGCCGCTGGTGTTGGCGGGCACTCATGGGAAAACCACATCCTCAACCTTTCTTGCGTGGGTCCTGCAGCAAGCGGGCCGGGATCCCGGCTGGTTTATCGGGGGCGCTCCTCTGGACCTTCCAGGGCCCTGTGCCATCGGCACCGGAAGTCCCTTTGTCCTGGAAGGTGACGAGTACGACTCGGCATATTTCGACAAGGGGCCCAAGTTTCTTCATTACCAACCACAAGGCGTCGTGCTCACATCCGTCGAGTTCGATCACGCGGACATCTACAGAGATCTCGCTCATGTCCAGTCGAGCTTTGCCGACCTCCTCGCGTTGCTGTCGGACGAGGCGCCTCTGGTTGTCAGCGCGGATTACCCGGCGGGGATCGAAGTCGCGCAGGCGAGTGGGCATGATTTTGTCAGTTTCGCGGAAGGGGCGCCCGCAGATTGGCAGATTTCGGGGCTTGCGGATGGCCCTGAGGGACTCCGCTTTCGTGCCGAAGGCCCGGGTGAATCGATCGATTTCGTGACCCCCATGCTCGGCGCGATGAATGCGCGCAACCTGCTCGGTGTGGCCCTTCTGGCGCGTGCCTTCGACGTCTCGACAGATGTGATTTGCGAAGCTGCGGCGAGTTTTCACGGGGTGCGGCGACGCCAGGAAGTGGTGGTCGATGGCTCGATCACGCTCGTGGACGATTTCGCTCATCATCCCACCTCGATCGCACTGGCACTGGCGGCGGTGCGCAGCCGTTTCCCCGAGAGGCGTCATTGGGCCTTGTTCGATCCGCGCTCCAATACGACGCGTCGAAGCATCTTCCAGAACGAGATCACTCAGTCTCTCGCCGGTGCGGATTGTGTCTGTATCGGCCCCGTCAACCGCCCGGAATTGCTTGCGGACGACGAGAGGTTTTCGCCCGAGACCGCCATCGAACAACTCGAGGCACGGGGAGCAAAAGGTTTCGTCTGCAAGGATCCCGATGAAATCTACGATCACCTTCGACAGGAGGTTCGCGAAGGCGACGTGGTCACGATTCTTTCCAATGGAGCCTTCGGTGGTCTGCGCCAGCGATTGGCGGAGTGGCTGGGGGAAACCGATGGCGCGTGAGCGCAAGCAGCGCCTCCTGCAGGGCCTGCGTCAATGGTGGCGTGAGCAAAGCAGAGATCGGGCCTCGGGAGCCTCGGGGTTCTCGCAGGATGCGCCCCCGTCGCCGGCCGTGCAGTTGACGCGGGACAGAGCCGCGGCAGCCGATTGCCGCGAGGATGCCGTGCTGATTCTTTCCCATACGGACCCTCAGGTCAGTGTCTCCGGCGTCGACCGTTTTGTGCGCGCGGAGATCGAGGCCCTCGAGAAGGAGGGTTTTTTGGTCTGGGTGCTCTCGCCGCGCGCGGGACTGACGCCGCGGACTTATACCTGGCGCCGCGGCAAGGATCTGATTGCTGACCATTGCTCGAGAGAGTTTGTGCAATCGGAGGTGGAAGCGCTGCTGGCTACGGGCCGGGTCCGTGCCACGGCCATCCATCACCTTCTTGGGTTCGAACCTGAGTTGCTCGAGGCGCTGGGCACTTTTTCCGGGACCGATAAAATTCTCGTCTACCTACACGACGAACATGTTGTGCAGTTCCGGAACCTCGCTGGTGAGTTCTCGTTTCTGGCGCGAAATTTTGGCTGGGACGAGACGACCTTTGCCGAACTGCTGCCCCGGATCCAGACCGCGGCTGATCGTTTATTGGGGGCGGCCGACGAGGTGCTGCTGCCTTCGGCGGCCCTGCACGATCACCTTGCTGCAGCGTTGCAACGTCTCGACGGGGTAGCGGGCAGATGCCGCGTGGTGCCGGAAGTGATCTTCACCCCCTATCGGGAGAAGGATCCGCTCCCTCATACCAAGCCGAGACTCGCCTATCTGGGGCATGCATTGCCCAATAAGGGTTGGTTGGTCTGGCAAGGTCTGCTCGCGGACCCCGAGGTGCGGGCCAGGTTCGAAATTTTCCATATCGGCGACGCGCAAGGCGCCACCACCGCGGGCGTGGAAACTGTCCCGTACTCGACTTGTGATGGAAACCCGTATGCTTCCGTCGCACTCCTGCAGGACCATGAGATCGATCTGGTGCTGCTCTGGTCCACGGTGGTCGAGTCTGCCAGCTACACGATGGCCGAGGCACACGCGGCCGGGGTCCCTGTTTTGACCGGGCGTGCCAGCGGAAACATCGCGGCCTCGGTTGCATCTGGCGATGTCCTTGGCCGGGTTTTCGAGAATGAAGCCGCCTTGCGAGGGTTTCTGCTCGATCCTGGCGATGTCGATTCTCTGGTGACGGCAGGCGCCGCGCAACCGCTCCGAGTGATGCACCACCAGTCGTTCCTGTCGCGAATGCTGGCCGAGGCGCGCGTATGATTGTCACCACCAGTTGCTGCAGCAACTATCTGGCGAAAGCTGCGACGTTGGCCGCGACGGTCAAGAGCGTGATGCCGGACGTGACATTTGTGGTCTGTCTGGTCGAGCGTGAAGTTCCCTCCGAGGCGGCGACCATCGAGGCATTCGATCGAGTCATGCTGGCGCGGGATCTGGGTTTCGATAATTTCGAAAACTTTCTGTTCCCGCACGATATTGTCGAGGCCTCCACCGCGGTGAAGGGACGCCTTCTGCAGGTTTTGCTTGAAGAGGAAGCGACACGACGAGGCCCCGGCGGGCGCGGGGTCCTCTATCTGGACCCCGATGTGCAGGTGTTCTCGCGGTTGGCTGAGGTGGAACAATTGCTCGGTGGCGGTGCCGAGATCATTCTGACCCCGCACCTCACCTCGCCAGAAGAGAAAGAAACTCGAGAGGCCACCCTCGACGCGATCGTGCAGAACGAACTCTGCGCGTTGCGCCATGGCGTATTCAACCTGGGCTTTCTGGCGCTCGGTCCGGGGCGCGAAAGTCGGCAATTTCTCTCCTGGTGGGCTTCTCGGCTGCATGATTTTTGCCTGGATGCGATCGAAGACGGTCTCTTCACGGACCAAAAATGGATTGATCTTGCCCCCGGGTTCTTCAACACGACGATCCTGCGCCATCCCGGCTACAACGTCGCTCCATGGAACTTCTCGACCCGACCGATCACCCGACGCCAGGGCCTTTTCGAGGCGAGTGGCGAGCCGTTGCGCTTTCTTCATTTCTCGGGCATCGACGCCGGCAGTTTCGAGGCGATGCGCGCACATTTTCTCGGAGAAGCCGACGAGGTCGTGGCGGGACTCCTCGCGGATTATCAGGCCTTGCTGATGTCTCATGGCCAGCAGGACTGGGGCGGCCGGGGTTGGAGTTATGGCCACTATCTATCGGGCGAGAGGATTGCACCGGATGCGCGTCGTCGTTTCCGCGCCAGCGATTCTCTGCGGCAGCGCATTCGAGATCCATTCCTGCATTCGAATCGGGCGCTCGGCCAGGAGCCTCCGGCTTGATCTGGAGCACTCGGGACCTGATCTCACGCCTTGGAGCGACGTTGTTGCCGCCCCGCGCAGGTTATCGGTTCGCCGGCCAGCGACGCCCGGATGACGCTGGCGCGATCGAGATCCGGGTAGCGGCCGAAGTGGCGCGGGTTCTGGGGGACGAGGAGCTGGGGGCTCGGGCCGGGGAGGGGTTCCTCGGCTCGTTGGCCTGTGATGATCTCGACGCCCTGACCTCTGTGAGTTGGCCACAAATCATGCGGCTGCGCAGTTTCCGCGTCGAAGGAAGCGCGAACCTGCCGGCCGCAGGGCCGGTCATTATGGCCAGCTTTCATCTCGGTGGCGGCTTTCGCGTGTTCGATGCCCTCATCGCCCACGGCCTGCGTCCGGCATTTCTGCGCCAGCCATTCGGAGGCAGTCCGTCGGCTTACGAACGGACGATCGAGGCGGCGCGTGCTCGTTATTTCGAGACGCATCTGGGAGAGCGCCTGATCGCGGTCGGCCCTGAAGCTCGAACCCGTCTGGAGTCTCATCTGGAGTCCGGCGGCGCGGCCGTCGCACTTCTGGATGTGGCGCCGGCGTCTCTGGGCCTGCGCGATCGGGCGCGCGTGTCCTTTCTCGGCCGCGAGATCGAGTTGGCCGCAGGCTTGATGCGGCTCGCCAGCCGCTTGCAGATCCCGGTCCTGCCCTACGATGGTCGCATCGAAGATGGGCGACGCGTGTTGACCTTCCACCCCGCCCATCGCGCCGAGGACCCTCAGGAGTTGCTGCAGGCGACGATCGCGAGCCTCGAGGGGGTCGTGCGGGAGAGGCCGTGGGATTGGCAGGGCTGGTTGGACGTCGAGCGGTTTTTTGCCGCTGCAGACGCTCAATAGAGTCGCGGCGGTGGGGCGTTGCTCCCGTAGAGCTGTCGATAGATGCGATAGTTTTCCAGCACGGCCTTTACGTATTTTCGCGTCTCCCGGTACGAGATCAATTCCACATATTCATCGCCGGACCGGTCGCCGCTGCGCGTCTCCCAACGCGCGACGGCCTTCGGTCCGCCATTATAAGCAGCGAGAGCCGGGATGAGGCGACCGTCATATTTTCTCAGCAATTGCGCGAGGTAGCGCGAGCCCAGATCGACGTTGGTCCGTGCGACGGCAAGTTCCTCGGTCGTCACCGGACGACCGGCGAGTTCTTTTGCGGTCGCGGGCATCAACTGCATGAGCCCGAAGGCGCCCACGGGTGAACGAGCTCGTTCTTCAAAGAGGCTTTCGCGGCGCGATAGAGAAGCCAGAAGAAGCGGGTCGAGACCGTAGCGTTTGCCGGCACGGGTGAATTCTTCCGCGTGGGCTTGCGGGTGGATCGCGGTGGCCAGCCCCTTCTCGCCGCGCGCCTCGCGGGCGCGCGCGATGCGGATCGATCGCCCCCACGCCCCGATTTGGGCATAGGCCTCCATCAGAAATGCAGTGTTGCCGGTCTCGGCCCGAACCGCATCGAGTTCCCGCTCCGCAGATGCCGGGAGCCCGAGCTCTGCCAGCAAACGCGCTTTGGCAAGGTGCGTCTGCGCGGTGGTGCTGTTCGGCGGACTCGGAGTGCCGGCCGGTTTTATGCCCGAAGTCGTCGTCGAGATTTGTGCGCCTGCGGTATCCAGCCACCAGCTGTAGTAGCCGGTGGGGTCGCTTCGGAGGAGTTGCTGGTCGATTTTTCGCGCGATCCGATCCTTTTTCATGGCCTCCAGCGCGCGTGCTCGCCAATAGACACCAGCGGCATTGGCGCCGAGTTGTCGCCAGGCCTCTGCTGCTCCCGGATAATCGCCGTCGAGATAGAGAACGAACCCCTGGCGCCAGGCCGCGGTTTCGGCAACGCGGCTCGAGGGGTGGTTCGCCAGAATTTCGCGATAGCGCTTTGCTGCCAGCGGCATATCGCCCGCTGACTCCGCGATGCGGGCCAGGGCGTGAGTGGCATCGGACCGTTTTCGGTGGTTCGGGAACTTTGCCAGATAGGATCGGTAATCGTCGCGAGCGGCGCGGTCCTCGTCCCGGTTCCAGGCACGCCGTGCTCGCCCATAGAGGGCATCGCCCGCAAGGTCGGCAGGCTTTCCCCGGGCAATCAGGGCGTCGGTGAGCTTTGTGGCGGCAGCGGTATTGCCGGTCGCCCGGTGGGAGGCGGCGGCCAGCGTTTCGGTTTCTGCGCGGAGCCGATCCGGTGTTGATCTCGCGAGGAGCGGCTGCAACGATCGAAGCGCTGCCCGGGGATCCCCGCTCTTGAGTCTCGCCCGGGCCAAAGCGAGCTGGAAGGAGGATTCGTCCGTGCCGAGTTTTTGCGGACCCAGAACGGCCAGTTCCTCGCGCAGTTCACTGGCGCGCTTGCCTTCTTTTCCCCGGAGACCCGCCAGCTCCAGCGTCAGGTCCCACGCCGCCGACAGCTGGTTGTTTGCCGCCAGAGCCCGGGCGCGCCCGAGGCGAGCCACGCTCCGTGTGCCGGCTGACCCTGTGCGGATGGCCTGATCGAAATCGCGCAGCGCCTTTGCCGGTTTTCGGTCGTCCAACACGAGGTTGCCGCGAAGCACCAGAGCATCGCTGACCCAGATACTGTCGGGGTGGTCCTGCAAAAGTCTGGCCAGATGCTTTTGCGCCAGCCCCGGTTCGTCCTGCTCGATTTCCATGCGGGCCGAGTAGAAAAGAGCATGATCCTGAAGCAGCGGAAGGCTGTCGATACTCGCCTCGAAGGCCTGCCGTGCCTGGATGCGATCGCCGTTGCGTGCGCTCTGATGTGCCTGAGCGAATCTCTGGCTGGCGGAGGCCTGCGGATCGGTGGGTGCGGCCTCGAGGAGTCTTGGTGCAAGCACCAGCAGAATGGTCAGGGAAATAGCGAGTCTGCCGGGGTTACCAATGGACGTCATATATTTGTGCTCGCGGCCTCGGCCTCGGCCTCGGTGCGTTGTTCGCGGTGACGGGCCAGCCGGCGATCCCGGAGAGCGGTGGCGAGGCTGCGCATATCGGCTACCCGATCGCTTTCATCGATAATCTCGACTCCGAGGATCGTCTCCATCAAGTCCTCCAGAGTGACGACCCCGCTGACCCCGCCAAATTCATCGACGGCCATGGCCAGGTGCTCTTGTTGGGTCAGGAAATGGCGGAGGGCAGCCGAGAGGGAAGCGGTTTCGGGCAGAAAGTGGATCTCGCGGAGAAAGTCGATCAGCGGGGCTTCCCGGCGGGCGCCGCGTGCCGCGGCGAGAAGGACCTCGCGTTGGAGGAGGTAGCCGATGACACGGTCGCGATTTTCCGCAAACAAGGGAATGCGGGAGATCGCACTGGTTTCGGGATGATCCAGGAGGTCGCCGAGTGTGGCGGTGGATGGCAGCATGACCGTCACCGTTCGGGGAGTCATGACATCGCCGACCTGGACTGAATCGAATTGCAGCACATTGTGGAAGACGGCGCTTTGCTCGGTTTCCAGAGCGCCTTCACGCGTGGCCATGCCGACGAGTGCGGCGAGCTCTCCTCGCGAGATCGGGTTCTTCCGTGCGGGCGCGATCCACCGGGTGATGATTCGCGTGACGGCCAGTATCGGGGCGAGCAACTTCGTCAGGATGCGGAGACTGGATGCGACAAAAGGTACAAACCGGGAGGCGTAGACCGTTCCGAGGGTCTTGGGGATGATTTCCGTAAACAGCAGGACCAGCAATGTCAGAATTGCCGAGAATGCGCCGACCCAGGCGCTGCCGAAAACAACGGCCGCCTGTGCGCCTGCCAGAGCCGCACCAATGGTATGCGCGATCGTGTTGAGAATCAGGATTGCCGAGATCGCGTCATCGAGGCGGTCCTGTTTCAGGCTGAGCAGCAAGGCGGCGCCTTTTTGTCCCGCATTCCGACGCTCCTCGAGTTCGGTGACCCGGACGGAGAGAATCGTTGCTTCGAGAATGGAGCATACGAAGGAAACGGAGAGGGCGGAACCTACGTAGGCCGCCAATAAAGTCGCGTCTAGATTCAAAATAACCGGTTGCCCGACCGGAACGGGGTCGGAGTCGCTGTTCTTACCTGAGCCGCTTGGATGGGGCTACCGGGCGGCCGTCTTTTCCGCGGGTTTTACCGAAACAGCCAAAACGGTTGCATTGACGGGATGGTGCGTTTAATTACGCCCACCACGTCGGTTTTCTCATATGGGGCGGAACTCTCCGTCATCTCGTTGTTTTGCAGCGAGGATGAGGCACTGATTGGATCAAGGAAAATTTTGTTAAGTTTTGGCGAAACGACTCGGTCGCGGATGGATTTTTGGCATTTTGGTTTAAAAGTCGAAGAAAACTGCGTTAGCCGTCTCACTGGGGGGAACTTCGGGCCCTTTCAGCGCATAATTCGCTTGAACGACTCGTGAAAACCGGGCAAATCGGAGGATAACGCGGCATCAAGGCGTGCGGGCTTTCAACGCCCCGATCTTTGGCGAGTCGCTTCGGAAACATGGAGGAACGGATGGAATTAACGAAGGCACGCCGAGCAGGGCGCAATTTCCTGCGGCTAGCCCTGGTCATGGGCTGGATTACCGCTGGCATTTCGCCGGCTTTGGCCGCGACGGTCGATCAGGTCGTCAAGGCTGAAGTCAAAACGGATGTTGCCGCGTCCGGATCGCAGGCCCGCATCGACAAGATAGTCGAAGAAACCGACGATCTCGCCGCCAAATATCGGCAGACACTGGACGAGGTGAAAGCGCTCCGCGTTTATAACGCGCAGGTCGAGACGCTCATTCAGGCCCAAGTCGATGAAATGGCATCTCTGGGCGAGCAGATCAGTGGCGTTACCGGCGTTGGCCGTCAGATCATGCCGCTGATGGGCCGTATGATCGAGAGTCTCGATCAGTTCGTGGCCCTCGATATGCCCTTTCTTCCCGAAGAACGTCGCGAGCGTGTCGAGAACCTTCGCGAGTTGATGTCGCGTGCGGACGTGACCGTCTCCGAGAAATTTCGTCTTCTGATGGAAGCCTATCAGATCGAGAACGCCTATGGCCGCTCGATCGAAGCCTACACCGGTGACCTCGAGCTGGACGGCACCAAGCGCACCGTGGACTTCCTGCAAGTTGGTCGCGTGGCGCTGCTCTATCAGACCTCGGATCGCAGCGAGACGGGATTCTGGGATCGCGACGCCAATACCTGGCAGCAACTCGATGATTCCTACCGCACGCCAGTTGCCAATGCGATCAAGGTCGCGCGCAAGCAGACGGCCCCTGACCTTCTCCAGATTCCGGTACCTGCTGCCGTGGAGGCCCGATAGTGAATACTTCCAAGACATTGATCGCCGCAGCGATGGCTGCGTTCATGGCCCTCGCCGGCACGCCTGACTTTGCGGCAGCGCAAACTGCTGCTGCGGCTCCGCCCAAGGCCGATAATATGCAGCAGTTGCTGGACCTCGTCCGGCGCGGTGGCCGAGCCGAAAATTCCCAGAACAACAAGCGGGAAGCGGCTTTCCGGGCGGACAAGGCCAACCAGAAAAAGCTTCTGACGATCGCGCTTCAGGAAAAGGACCAGGAAGAAATTCGCTCCGAAGAACTCGAGGCTGTTTTCGAGGACAATGAGCTGGAAATTCCGCGTTTGCAGGAGCAATTGCGCAATCGCCTCGGCACCCTCGGAGAACTCTTCGGTGTCGTCCGTCAAGTCGCCGGTGACACCCGCGGTTTCGTTGAAACGTCTCTGGTTTCAGCACAGATTCCGGGTCGAGCTGAATTCCTCGGAGAGTTCGCGCAGTCCAAGGATCTCCCCGAAGTCGAGGAGCTCGAAAAGCTCTGGTTCGCCTTGCAGCAGGAGATCATCGAAGGTGGCAAGGTCGTCCGCTTCGAGGCCAAGGTGCAGACACCTGACGGCGAAGAGATCGATACGGAAGTTGTTCGGGTCGGACCGTTTACGGCGATCGCCGACGGCCAATTCCTGCGCTACGTGCCGGAAACCGGCAAGCTTGCCGTCCTGCCGCGTCAGCCGGGTTCGGCGCATCCGGGCAATGCCGCTGATCTGAGCGCGGCCACAGACGGGATCGTTCGGTTCTCGATTGATCCGACGCGCGGTTCGTTACTGGCCTCCTTGGTGCAGACGCCCGACATGGCCGAACGACTCGGTCAGGGTGGCGTCGTGGGTTACGCGATCGTCGTCCTCGGCATCTTCGGTGTTGGAATCTCGATCTGGCGCTTTATCTATCTGTTCGGCGTCGGCTCCAAAATGCGAGCCCAGCAATCCAGCGAGACCCCGGATCCCAGCAACCCGCTGGGGCGTGTCCTGCAGATTTATTCCGAGCATAAGGACGCCGATGTCGAGACACTCGAACTCAAACTCGATGAGGCTATTCTTCGCGAGGTTCCCAAGCTGGAGTCCGGCAACACGCTGATCAAGACTCTCGGTGCGGTAGCGCCCTTGATGGGACTGCTCGGAACGGTGACCGGTATGATCAACACCTTCCAGGCGATCACCCTGTTCGGAACCGGCGATCCCAAGTTGATGGCTGGCGGCATTTCGACCGCATTGGTCACAACCGTATTGGGACTTTGCGCAGCGATTCCTCTGCTCCTCCTCCACAGTCTTGTGGCGGGTCGCAGCAAGGCGATGGTGCAGGTTCTCGAGGAACAGAGCGCCGGGCTGGTCGCGGAACGGGCCGAGCAAGAGTCCAAGAAGGTCTGACCTGTGCAGGCGTTTTTCGATATACTTGCGGCCGATCGAGATTTTCTCCAGACCGGCGGCACGGTGCTCGTCACTATTGTTGTGGTGACCTTCCTGATGTGGGTGCTGCTATTTGAGCGGTTCTGGTACGTCTGGCAGGGTCATCCGATTCTGGTGAATCGGGTGATCAAGCAATGGGATGACCGGGAGGAAACGACCTCCTGGTATGCCCATCAGGTTCGCCGTTCGCTTGTTTCGCAGGTTTCTGCGGAACTGAACCGTGGCTTGCCGATGATAGCCAGTCTCGTCGCCCTGTGCCCGCTTTTGGGTCTTTTGGGGACGGTGACGGGGATGATCGAGGTCTTTGATGTGATGGCTCTGACCGGCAGCGGTAATCCGCGCGCGATGGCCTCGGGCGTGGCGAAGGCAACGATCCCGACCATGGCAGGCATGGTCGCTGCCCTCTCCGGTCTCATTTTCAGCACGCAATTACAGAACAAAGCAAAGACGGAGACGGAAGCGGTCGCAGATCGCCTGTCTCCCGGTAAGGAGTAGCCCATGCGTCGTAGACATGGCTCTGGAGAAGAAGAAGCCGAGGTCAATATGACCCCGATGCTCGACGTTGTTTTCATCATGCTGATTTTCTTCATCGTCACGGCATCGTTCGTGAAGGAATCCGGCGTGGATGTGAACCGCCAGTATGCATCGACGGCACAGCCGAAAGAATCAGCGAATATCTTTATCGCCATCACCGCTGACAACCAGATCTGGATTGACAAGCGCCGGGTAGATCCGCGTGCGGTCCGTGCCAACATTGAGCGACTCTATGCCGAGAACCCGCAGGGCTCGGTTGTGATTCAGGCTGACAAGGATTCGAAAAATGCCCTGCTGATTCAGGTTCTGGATTCTGCGAAGCTCGCGGGCGTCGATAGCATTTCAGTCGCAGCCGATCCGAGTATGGAATGACACAGCGACTTCTCGGCTCGGCTATTGGCGCCGTTCTGGTGACCCTCGCACTCGTCACCATGATGCAATCACTCGTGGCGATGGGTGGTGGTGGGCTCAACAAGAACAAGGGCGTTCGGATTCAGGACTTCCTGCGGACTATGGACGATAGTGACACGCAATCCAAAAAGCGTGAACTGCCCGACAAGGAAGAAGTCGAAGAAGCTCCCGAAATGGAAGCCATGGAGTTGGAAGCCGCGCCGTCAGAATTGAAGATGGAAGGCATGGGCATCAGTGCTCAGCCCGACCTCGCTCTGGCTGGTGGGGTGGGTGTGGGATCGGCCGATATGGATACCGTTCCCCTGGTCCGAGTGAACCCTCGCTATCCGCCGCGCGCCCAGTCGCGCGGGATCGAGGGCTGGGTCCAGCTCGAATTCACGATCACGCCACAAGGAACGGTGACGGACGTTCAGATTATTGACGCCGACCCGAAGGGTTATTTTGAACGTTCCGCGAAGCGCGCCGTCCAAAAGTACAAATACAAGCCCAAGGTCGTGGACGGCAAAGCCGTAGCGCGCCCGGGGATTCAATTGGTACTTTCGTTCGACATCGAAGATTAATCGGAGCCTGATATGGCAATGTTTTCCCGCAGCAAGATCAAGACTTTCCTCTGTATTTTCCTGAGCGGCCTGTTCGTCTTTTCGATGGCGGCGGGTGTTGCGGCTCAGGATGACGACAAGAAGCCTCGGCCCAAGCCGCAATTGCGGCGGGTCCAGTCTCCGGGCAAATGGGCTGCCAAGCGAATTATGGGAGCTCAGGAAGCACTCGCGGCCGAGCAGTGGAGCGAGGCCCTGACGATCCTTCAGGAAATGAAGGACCGCAAGAAGCTCAACGGCATCGAAACAGCCACCATGTGGCAGTTTTACGGCTTCATCTACTCCTCTCAGGATCCGCCGAATTACAAAAAGGCATTGGTTGCTTTCGAGAAGGCGCTTGAGCCGAATGCATTACCGGAGGCGACCCAGACCGCCACCTATATGAACGTGGCTCAACTCTACGTCATGCAGGAGCAGTACTCGAAGGCGCTGGCGACCTTCGATAAATACTTTGCCCAAGTGGAGACGCCATCCCCCGATGCCTACTATATGTATGCGATCGCGCTGACCCAGAAGCGTCAGGCCCGCAAGGCCATCCCCTGGATTCTGAAAGCGATTGATGGATCGGCGGCCCCCAAAGAAGCCTGGCTGCAGTTGGCCTCATCTCTTTATTTCGAGACCAAACAGTACAAGAAGGCCGCCGGGGTACTCGAAATTCTGGTCGCGCGCTTCCCCAAGAAAAACTACTTCATCCAGCTCGCTGCTCTGAGCAACGAACTCGGGAATGAAGCTCGGGCACTGGCCGTCCTCGAGCTGGCCTATCACCAGAAGATGCTCAACCAGGATAGCGAATATCGAAACCTGGCTCAGCTCTACATGACACGCGAGATCCCCTACCAGGCAGGCCGCGTGATGCAGAAGGGCATGAAGGCCGGCATCGTCAAGAAGGACCGCAAGGCCTACGATTTGTTGGCCCAAGCCTGGTTGTTGGCGCGCGAACGCGAACTGGCGTTGCCTGCCCTCAAGGAGTCCGCCGCCCGCGGCAAGGATGGAAACGCCTATATTCGGCTTGCGCAATTATATCTTGATCAAGCCGAGTGGGCCGATGCACAGGAAGCATTGGCGAGCGCTGTCAAGAAGGGCGAACTGCGCAACGAAGCCATGGCCCATCTTCTGCAGGGAATCACCTTCTTCAACCTGGAGCAGTATGAAGAGGCTCGTGATGCCTTCTTTGAAGCAAGGGAGTTCGACAAGACCAAGGCTTCGGCCGAGCAATGGTTGAGTCAGGTCGGGCGCCATATTCCAGTCGAGATCGAGGAAGAAAAAGAGGAAGAAGTCGTCGAGATGGTCGATGGAATTCCGGCCGATTGGTACGATTTGCCCGAGGGTGATCGAGCCGTTCTTATCGGTGGCCTCGAGGCGGGAATGATCACGATCGAACAGCCCGAGCCCGAAGTTGAGGCGGTGATCGAGCCCGCGAATGAAGTCGTCGTGGAGGCGGTTCAGCCTTCCTGAGTCAGACGATCGCCAAATGGTGTTGTGAATTAAGGGGTGGTTCCTTCGGGACCACCCCTTTTCTGTATCGGCTTCGATTGCTACCCAAAGCAATGGTCGCATAGCTCAGCTGGTTAGAGCATCGTCTTCACATGGCGGGGGTCCCCGGTTCGAGTCCGGGTGCGACCACTAAACTCCGCCGCAAACGTACCTTTGCGGCGACCCCTCCTCGCAACTGCTCAGGACATCTGGCACGGTTGAGCAGGTAAATGCGAGGAATCTGGGACTATAGACGATTCATTCTTGGCCTCGCCGGGAAGGACTTTCGTCAGCGCTATATGGGGTCTCTGCTTGGAGCCCTATGGATGGTCCTGAATCCGTTGGCTCTGATCCTGATCTATACGATTGTTTTCGGCAAGATCATGGGTCATCGCCTCCCCGGCATGGAGAGCGGTTCGACCTACGGCATCTTTCTCTGCGCCGGAGTCTTGCCCTGGGGCCTGTTTGCCGACACCCTCCAGCGCTGCACGAGTATTTTCGTGGAGGAAGGAAATCTGATCAAGAAGATGGCCTTCCCTCGGCTTGCCTTGCCCGCGATGGTCTTTGTTTCCGCCGCGATGAGTTTCGCCGTTACTTTTGGGGTACTGACGGTGATTCTTCTGGTGACAGGGCATTTCCCGGGTTGGGATCTTCTTCGATTCATACCGCTGCTCCTGCTCCAGCAACTTCTTGCATTGGCGCTAGGTATCACGCTTGGCGTTCTGAACGTCTTTTTCCGGGATGCTGGCCACGCAACCGGTATTCTCACTCAGTACTGGTTCTGGTTTACGCCGGTTGTGTACCCCAGCAGTGTTTTACCTGATTGGGCAAGATCGGCTCTGGCCCTCAATCCGATGACGGGCGTCGTCGAGGGCTACCAGGCGATCGTTCTGGGTGCCGAAGCTCCGGGCCTCGGTAGCTTGTTACCCATCGTCATTGCGATCGGGGTTCTATCACTTCTGGCACGCGCCACGCATCGCCGCTTTGCCGCAGAGATGCCGGACTTCCTCTGATGAGTCGCATTATCGCCACCGGTCTGGGTAAGGCCTACCGCCGCTATCAGCGCTCGCGACACCGCCTCTGGGAACTGCTGCCGGGCTCTCGCCGCGACCTGCACACGCTCGATTGGGCCCTCCGGGATATCAGCTTCAACGTGGAGGCTGGAGAGGCTTTGGGTATTATCGGGATGAACGGCGCGGGAAAAAGCACCCTGTTACGTTTGCTCACCGGGACGACATCCCCCACGGAAGGAAGTTTCTCGGTTACAGGCAAGGTTGCAGCCCTTCTGGAACTGGGGATCGGTGTCCATCCCGATTTCACGGGTTGGCAGAATGCTCGCCTCTCCTGCCAACTTCTGGGTATGAGCGAACCTGAAATCAGGGATGTTCTGCCCTGGATTCAGGAGTTTTCGGAATTGGGCGATCATATGGATCAGCCCGTGCGAACGTATTCGACCGGTATGCAGGTCCGTTTGGCGTTCAGCGCGGCCACAGCCGTTCGGCCTGATGTGCTGATTGTGGATGAGGCACTCTCGGTTGGTGATATGTTTTTCCAGCACCGATCGATGGGGCGCATTCACGAAATGCGTGCCGCAGGGACAACGGTGCTTTTCGTGACGCACGACCCGGGCGCTGTGAAAGCCCTCTGTGACCGAGTTCTTCTGCTGGATCGGGGTACCGTCGTTTGTGAGGGGAAACCATCCACGGTTTATGACTTCTATAACGCCCGGATTGCCGCCAAGGAGGGGGCAGCCACGCCAATCGAGCAGAATGAGATGGGTGACGGTGAGGTTTCGACGCGCACCGGGGTGGGCGGCGCATGCATCCGGCAGGTCGAACTTCTGGACAAGGACGGGGCCCCGTCGCAGGTCTTCCCGGTCGGCACCCCGGTTCGGCTCTCCGTGGAATTTTCGCGCGATGAAGACTGCGCGATCCCAAGCGTCGGCTTCCTGATTCGCGACCGTTTGGGCAATGAAATTTTCGGGACCAATACCCACCATCTCCAACTGGAGTCACCGGAGGGCGCGGCGACGACCTTGCAGGTTTCGTTCGCGACTGAGTTGCGGCTGGGGCCGGGCAGCTATTCGGTATCGATCGCCTTGCACCGTGGCGCGACACATCTTGAGGAAAACTACGATTGGTGGGATCGGGCGCTGGTGTTTCAAGTGGTCGATCATGATGAATCGACTTTCACCGGGGTTGCTCAGTTGCCGGTAGCGGCCGACTGGGTGAAGCCATGAGTCATGCCAGCACAATCAGCGTGACGATCGTGAGCTGGAACAGCGCTGCCTATTTGCCTGCATGCCTCGATGCCCTGGCCGGACAGACCCGGATGCCTTTCGAGGTAGTGGTGGTGGATAATGGTTCCACCGATGAAAGTATTCGGATTGCCGAGAATCATCCGGTCGTCACTTTTGTCGATCAGGCGCGAGAAAACCTGGGGTTTTCTAGGGGCCAGAACCGTGCGATCGCACGGACCACTTCGGATTGGGTTCTCGCGCTGAACCCGGATGCTCGTCTCGAGCATGATTTTCTCGCAGAGTTGTCGGCAGCCCTCTCTCGAAATCCGAGCGAACGGATGGGAACTCTCTGTGGGAAGCTTCGACGCATGGATGCGAACCTGAATCCGCTCAGCCCCGCGAAAATTGATTCGGCAGGAATGGAAATGTTTCGCAGTTTTCGACATCTGGATCGTGGGTCGGGGGCGTTGGACGACGGTTCCTGGGATTGCGAAGAGTTGGTTTTCGGAGCCTCCGGAGCTGCCGCGATGTACCGACGCTCGATGATCGAGGATATTTCGATAGAGGGTGCATTTTTCGATCCGGACTTTTTCTCCTATCGAGAAGATGCGGACGTCGCGTGGCGTGCGCAAAGCCTTGGCTGGGACTGCCTTTACGTGCCGGCAGCGATCGGGTATCACGTGCGCTCCGTGTTGCCCGAACGAAGGTCAGAGGTCTCTGCTGTTTTGAATCGCCATTCGGTGCGCAATCGTTTTCTGATGCGCTGGAAGAATGCGGATGCCACGACCTGGCGTCATTGCGGATGGCCGGGAGTCTTCCGTGATCTGATTGTGGTGGGTGGGTGTCTATTTCGTGAATGGTCGTCACTTCCCGGACTCGGCGAAGCTTTGCGTGGGTGGCGACATGGAAGGGATCAGCATCGCTGGATTGAGTCGCGGCGCCGGCGCCCATCATCCGAGGTCATGGCATGGTTCCAGTGAAAGGTTCGCCCGGCGAGATATTGGTAGCTCCCCGCAAGCAGGAGGCTTTCCAGCAGACATTATCGATTGCCTGGCAGTTGGCGCGCCTGGATCTGGTGCGACGCTACACCTCTACCGGCCTTGGAATGCTCTGGGCGATCCTGTCGCCGCTCGGGATGTCTTTGGTCATCGGTGCGGTGTTCGCCAAGGTTTTTGATCAGGGACTCGCGGAGTTCTTGCCCTATTTGTTCGTGAATCTGACCTTATGGGCCTTTTTCGTTGCCTGCCTTGAAGGCGGCGCGATCGCCTTCATCGCGGCCGAGGGCTACATCAAGCAGGTCCCGAACGTCTCTTTGGCGGCTTATCCTCTCCGTATGGCGTTCGGTGCCTTCGCGGCGCTCTGCTTTGGCCTCTTTGCGGCCACGCTGGTGACGGTCGTTCTGGGCGGCACCATCAATGCTTCCTGGCTAAGTATCCTGCCGGCTCTTGGGGCCTGGCTGATTTTCGGGATCGCTCTGGCCAGTCTCTCGGCGGTCCTCAATACGATGGTGCGCGATTTCACATACGTACAGACGGTTGGCGTGCAGGCTCTATTCTACGCGACCCCGATTATGTATCCGCCTCAGATGCTTGTGGAGCATGGGCTATCCTGGCTGCTCACCTTTAACCCGGTTTACCATTTGCTGATGCTTGTTCGGACCCCTCTTGTTTTCGGCGACCTCCCGCCACTCTCTCACTATATCGCCTCGGCGATTGTCCTGCTGCTTCTGGTGCCGCTCGCGATCGTTGCTCTCCGACGCTCGCGTTCTTCGGTGGTATTCTGGCTATGATCGATCTCGAGAAGGTATCGTTACATTTTCCGGGCAAGAACGGTTTCCGTCTGCGAGATCGATTGGCCGGTTTTTTCAGCGGAGCCACAGCGCAAATGGACGATGATGGCGTGCGCGCTCTGCATGAGATTTCTCTCACGATCCGCACCGGCGAGAGGGTCGGCGTCATCGGTTGGAACGGAGCAGGCAAAACCACTCTGCTCAAGACGATGTGCGGGATTTATACCCCGACGGAAGGTCGCGTTCAGGTGGAGGGCGACGTCGCCAGTCTTTTCGAGTTGGCGACCGGGTTCGAAATGGAGGCCAGCGGGTTCGACAATATGTTGACCCGGGCTCTCCTGCTCGGGATGTCGCGCAGCGAAGCGCAAGCGGCACTCCCCGCGATCGCCGAGTTCACCGAGTTGGGCACGGCGCTTGAGCGTCCTGTCAAAACCTATTCTTTCGGGATGTTTCTCAGGCTGGCCTTTGCGGTATCGACAGCCATTCAGCCCGATGTCTTGTTGCTCGACGAGATTGTCGCGGCGGGTGACGCACGATTTCAGGCAAAGGCGCAGGAGCGCCTCGACAGCATGGTCGAGAATGCTTCCCTGGTTGTTTTGATCAGCCACGATATGGAAACGATCCGGGCGATGTCGGACAGGTGTATCTGGGTTGAATCAGGCGAGGTGCGGGAAGATGGCCCGACAGAGGCCGTTATCCGCGCCTACGCTGGAGCCGTCGCCTGAGCATCGCGATGGTTCGGCGCGCCCCATAAAGCGCGTAGCGATCCCTCCAATGCTGCCAGGGCCCCTGCGCGATCCGGATCGCGCTCGTCTCGGTTGCTGGAGCCCTGTGTGCGAGTAATGGCTGAACTGCGTCGCGCCATTGTGACGCGAGTGCTTTCTCCGAGAAGCGTGATTCGACATCTTGTGCTGCGGCACGTCCGAGATCTGCCCGGAATCCCTCATCGCGAATCAGCCTTTCGATGGCGTTTCCCCACGCTTCGGGTTCGTTGGGAACAATCAACCCGGTTTGCTCGGAGCGGACTACCGTCGCGTTCGGTGAATCTTCGGAATAGATTCCAGGAATCCCCAGTGATCCGTACTCCAGGTATTTGTTCCAGTACTTGGCTCGATGAAAGTCGGCGCTCGGCAAGGGAGCCAGCCCGATATCGATACCGAGGCCCGCCGCACGCTGCCGCCAGGCGTGGAAATCCATTTCATAGGGAATGACTTCGGCCCCGATCGCCGCAGCGAAAGCAGGCGCGCTTCCACAGAAGACAAACCGGACCTGCTGTCCGAATTTTTCTTGAACTTTCCTCACCGGTTCCTCGAGAAGCTCTTCCAGAAATGCGTGGTGATCGAAGCTGCCGAGAAATCCGATGCGAATCGTGTTTCCGTATTCGGAGGCTGCCTGCGGCGGCGTTATGGGCGGAGCAGGTCGAGGCTGCCGCAGCACGGTTGCTTGCACTCCGTGGCGCTTCTCGAGGGAGTGTCCGAGGAACTCGTTGGTCACCAGAGTGAGATCGGCACCCTTGAGGATGGAGAGCAGGCCCTTCTGTGCCGTCGCCGTATGGAAGAATAGCGCACTGCTGGCCGTCGAGGGTACGTTTTCGAGGTCGTCATCGAGATAAATGGCCGTGCGTTTTCCTAGACGAAGGGCCTCCTTCTGAATCCGCGATTCCTGCTGGGAGGCGCCTCGAACGAGAATGATGCTGTCGGCCCATGCGAGATCTTCGGGACGGAACTCGAGCGATGAGGATGCACGGAATTCGCAAATACCTGTGGCAGCCAGAAATTCGAAAATCTGATCTACGCCAAGAATCGCCGAAGGAATTCGCAGCTCGGAAAATGCTGCGATTCGCGGGAGGCGATCGGCGGCAGAACTCATGCGTTCTTCCTACCGCCCCGGGCAGGGGACTGCGAACGTTCCCGAGATGGGTTAAGGGAGGGGATGCGAATTGTATCCTGGAATGTGAATGGATTGCGGGCCTGTGTGCAAAAGGGGTTTACGACCGAGATTCGCAAGCTGAAGGCTGACGTTCTGGGCCTGCAGGAAACCCGGGTTCAGCTGGAGGATGTACCAGCCGAGATCGATCGCCTGCGGCGCTTTCCGCATTTTTCTCTGCACGCGGCTCGCAGCCGGAAGGGCTACAGCGGTGTGGGTCTTCTGTCCCGCGAAAATCCGAGCGATCTCTCAATCGATTTGGGAGAGGAGTCCTACGATATCGAGGGCCGGTTTCAGTTGGCTAAATTTCCCGGACTCTTGCTGGCAAACGTATATTTCCCCAACGGCAGCGGGAAGGATCGCGACAATTCTCGAGTGCCCTACAAACTTGCCTTCACGCGCCGAGTTTTTGATGTTGTAGAGGCGGCGCGGCGAGAAACCGGTCTGCCGGCTTTGATCTGCGGCGATTATAATACGGCGCCACAGGCGATCGACTTGGCGCGTCCCAAGCCGAACCAGAAAACCAGTGGCTTCCTTCCGGAGGAGCGCGAGGCCTTCAGCGAACTTCTGGACCGAGGCTGGATCGATACCTTTCGGCATTTTCATCCGGAGGATGTCGCCTATAGCTGGTGGAGCCAACGCTTCGGGATCCGGGAGAAAAACATCGGTTGGCGCATCGATCATATGCTCGCTTCCGAAGACCTGATGCCCAAGGTCCGCGATGCCTGGATT
Source organism: Candidatus Binatia bacterium (assembly GCA_029248525.1). Lineage (NCBI taxonomy): Bacteria > Candidatus Binatota > Binatia (SeqCode) > Binatia bacterium. The sequence continues at coordinate 55,881 of JAQWJE010000048.1, read as the reverse complement.
CGACCAAAGATCCTCGGCTCGGATCACTGCCCGATCGGGATCGACCTCGATTTGAGCTAGAGAATGACTGGGAAGACAGCCGTTCAGCGATAGGTGCGCTTTGACGGACGAAAAGCTAGGATTTCCGGGTCTTCAGAAAAGAACGGAGGAACACCTAGTGGGTATGCTCGAAGGAAAATCCATCGCTGTTACCGGTGCGGGACGAGGAATTGGTCGCGCTGTCGCTCTGGCCTGCGCCAAGGCCGGCGCCAAAGTTGTCGTCAATGACTACGGAGTGTCGATGGACGGTAGTGAGCCGACCAGCGAACCCGCGAACGAGGTCGTCGCTGAAATCAAGGCTGCAGGTGGCGAAGCTGTTGCCAACCCGAGCTCTGTTGCGGAGATGGCGGGTGGGGAAAGCATCGTCCAGCAGGCCGTCGATACGTTCGGTACGATCGACGGCGTGGTCTGTGTCGCGGGGATCCTTCGCGAGAAAATGCTTTTCAATATGGCCGAGGAAGATTGGGATCCGGTCATCGAGACGCATTTGAAGGGGCATTTCACGCTCTTCCGGGCGGCTTCGGCAGTCATGCGCAAGCAGAAGAGTGGTTCGTTGGTGGGATTCACTTCGGGCGCTTTTGCCGGCTCCGTAGCGCAGGCGAACTATGCATCGGCCAAAGGTGGCATCGTCTCTCTGGTGCGCAGCGCCGCGGCGGGTCTGAACAAATACGGCGTGCGTGCGAACTGCATTGCGCCGACGGCCAAGACACGGATGAGCGAGAACGTCCCTTTTGCCATTCCGGATATGGGATCGGCCGAAGATATCGCGCCGATGGCGGTCTACCTCCTGTCGGACGCTGCGAGCAAGGTCACGGGCCAGGTGTACTCGGTTGCGGGAACAAAACTTGCCGTCTGGAATCAGCCCGAAGAGGTTCGCGCCGTCTATCAAGATGGCGGCTGGACGCCGGAGTCGATCGCGGAGCGTCTTGATTCGACGATCGGGCAGGAAAAGATGGGCCTTCTCGAAAAGTTGGAAATGTACGCAAAAGCGGCGGCTGCGAAGAAAAAGCCGAACGCCTGAAAAGCAAAATCTCGATGAACAAGGGGTGGTCACGCATGCGTGTGGCCACCCCTTTTTTTTATGACTGCATCCGACTCATGAAGATTCGCTGTCGGCGCCCACCGCGATTCAGGGATCGGAAGAGGAACCCCCGAAAGAGCATGATCCAGGTCAGAAGGGCGCTGGCCACCAGGGTCGACAGGATGGTCGTCCATGGGCTGGCGGGGAGTCCTTGCATCAGGATGGTGCTGATCATGCTCAATGCATTGGTCGGGCTCAGTTGCGACATGACGACCAGGCCCCATTGCGTTTCGATGGCGAAGATGGGGCCGAGGATCAGGAACATCGGGAACAACCACTCCAGCGTGTTGGCAAGCGTAAAGCGATAGGCATCCTCGAGGAGGCCCATGCCGTCGCGCCTTCCCTGATAGATCAGCTCGGGAACCGGGTTGAAGACGACAAAGATTGCAGTCTTCACAGAGAGAATCAGCCAGAGGGAGTTGGCACTATTTTGGCCGATCATCCCGAGCACGAGATCCAGAATCCAGAAAATAAAGAGGACCGAAATCAGGGAATTGAAATACCGGCCGAAGGTGGAACCCAAACCAGCGAAGTTGACGCGTTGGTGAGAGACGGCCTCTTCCAGAATGCTCAAAAACGAACTCAACAAGGCCGCCATCGCGAGATATTGGAGAATGCCGCCCAGAAAGCCGAGACTCATGCCCAGAGTTGCGACGAGGCCGAGAAGCATCGTGTAACCCGGAATCAGCCCCACAATCCAGAAGTGTGCGACCAGACTTTTGGATCCCTCGCGGATAGCCTCGGCATACATCTGCAGGGTCGCCTTTACGAGGATCTCAAAGCGGTTCATGGGTGGAGAGCCTTTCGCAGGTCTTGCGCCAGATTCTTTTGATGAGATTCCAAGGTGCCTCCGCCGATTTCCAGAAGCTTGGCATCGCGCAGCAGACGCTCGATCGGGAATTCCGCACAATAGCCTGCGCCGCCGAATACTTGCATCGCATCGTCCGCGACCGATTTTCCGACCGGAGCACAAAACAGTTTCGCAGCATCCGATGCGATGCGGCTGCGCTTGTCGGGGTGCATTTCGCTGGCGACGCGATAGACCAAGGCTCGCGCGGCTTCGGTCCGAGCAAAGGCGTCGGACACGTAGCGCTGGATCTGGCCGAAGTCGAGAATCGACTTGCCGAAGGCTTCTCGCTCGATCGAATAATGGACCATTTCGGCCAGGCAGCGGTCGGCGATCCCCAAGCTCATGGCGGCCAGACAGATCCGTTCGATTTCCAGATTCCGCATCATATGGACGATCCCGCCGCCTTCGGTCCCCAGAAGGTTTTCTGCGGGTACGCGACATTCCTCGAAGTGGAGTTCGGCCATGGGAGACGCCCGCATGCCCATTTTTCGAAGCGGATGCCCGACCTGAAAACCTTCGGTGTCTTTTTCTACGACAAACGAGCTGATCCGGCCGTCGACCTTGGCATAGATTAGAAAGAGACCCGCATCGGGGGCGTTGGTGATATACGTTTTGCTCCCGTTGAGAATATAATGATCGCCGGATCTTTGCGCTGTGGTCTGCATCCCGAGGACGTCGGTGCCGGCACCAGGCTCGGTCATCCCCATGGCGCCGATGATCTCGCCGGATAGAGTCGGTGGCAGAAAGCGCTCGCGTTGGGAGGCATTGCCGGCCTGATATAAATTGTTCACAAACAGAAGTGCGTGCGCGAGATAAGCGAGGCAAAACCCCGGATCGCTGCGGGAGATTTCATGGTGGGCGATCACAGCGGCAGTCGCATCGAGGCCCGCGCCGCCATCGGCTTCGGGCACGGTCAGGCCCAGCAGGCCTAATTCGCCAGCACGACGAATCAGAGGCCGGTTCAGTTCCGCGCGTTCATCGAATTGCGCGGCCTGGGGCTCGACTTCCTTGCAGACGAAGTCGACGACCATTTCGCGCAAGAGGCGATGCTCTTCGCTGCTTTCACGGGGGGCAAGCTGCCCGGGAAGATTTTCGCATGGTGACTCGATTGGCATCGCGAGAAGAGATAGCACAGGTTGATATGGATTGGCGAAAAATTCGGATGCCGGAGGCGATTGCTGAAGCAGGGCGAATTGTGACCGAAGCGGAACTCGTTCTGGACTTTGGAGACGAAGCCCGAGGTTGGATGCGATTCACGGTCTTTGAAGATCTTCTGTCCGGAGGTTTCTTTGCCCGGGCTCAGGATCTTGAGGACCCGCGGGTCAAAGCGACTGTGACAGCCGATACCCCCGAAGAGGCGTTTGAGGCCTGCCTGCGCGAGGCGGGGGTTTCCTTGCGTCGGGAGCGCGGACGCTAACCACGCTTGCTGGCATGGCTGGTCGCGCTCCCGCGGCAGTTGCCTTATTCGATGACGTCTTTCCAGACATCTTGGTCGTCGGCAAGAAAGGCATCCAGCCAATCGAGCAAGGGTGTGCCGTCAATCGTTTGCTCATAGAGGAAGTTGCTCATCAGAACCGTATGGTTACTGCCCTTCGGGAAGTAACGGGCAAATCGGTCGCCGGTAAGGACTTTCAACTCGTCGGTGCTGGTCAGGAGCAGGCTTTCGAAACCGGGTCCCGAGAGGTCGAGGAAAAAGCGCAGCACGCCGTCTCGCTGGTAGGTGTAGAGGGCTGCACGCAGATCCTTGTCACGCTCCATCGCCCAGTGGGTCAGGAAGGTATATTGGTCGTCGCATAGAACGCAGCTGGGCGGCACCAGGCGTTCAAAGTCCCAATTCGCCAGACGGTCCTGGACATCCTGTGAAGCCTCCTTGTTCTGCACGCCGGGGCCCGAGTCGTTGAAGATGATGATCTCGGTGGACGGCAGCGCGACGCGCAGGACTCCATATCCGGAATAGGTGCCATAACCTCCGGCACTCGACCCGCTGACGACGACGCGAGACGGGTTGGGAAATTGCTCCGTCAGCGCGGTGATGGCTGCGGAAAGGTTCTGCAGGCCGTGGTGGTAGGTGATGCGACCATTATAGTCGATCGCGGTATCCCCGATGAAGACCGACCCGTCGCAATACGGTACATAAACGATATCGTAATCTCGGAACGGGTTTGCGGGATTGTCGAGCGCGAGGATGCCGACATTGGGCGGGCTACCAGCTCTGGTGGTCGCCGTCTGGGCGACATTGCAGGTGTAGTCATCCCAACAGGCGCCACCCCCTTGTTGAAAGACCAGCACCTCATCGGAGGGGCCGTCGCGAAAGCTGAGCTGGAAAGGCTCGCCCGTCAGGCAGATCGGTCCTTCGGCTGCGGGATCAAATCGCAGATGCGTCCATTCGCCATCGACCTCGGTGGCCACCGGTGTGGCGGCCCCGAGATACTCCCCATAGCCGAGATCCGCCAGCTCGGCGGCGACCGGGTAAGGCGCCGGTTTGGAACTGCCGCCGCATGCCGTCAGGCCGACACTGATCGCTACAACACTTAAAATTTTCATCAACTTTCGCATGATCCCTCCAATTTGTAGTCTTATCGTAGATGGCCGAAGGAGGATACGCTTTGTTCGAGAATACAATTGGTGGAAAACGAAAACGGAACGATCCCGAAGTGGGCTCGCTGGATCACGAAGAAGCCGAAATCCGCTGCTTCAAGAAACGCGAACCCTTCTTCAGACGGAGCAGGGCAAGGGGCAGGGGTGCCCACATGGCGTCTGCGGTGGGACGTTCGCGCGCCGCAGCGAGCATGATTTCTCTGGTCTCCCTGATTCTCGTCGTGGCGCTGCCGGCTTTCGCGGCGGCCGACGGAGAACGATCTCGCTATCGCGTGGGTCTGTCCCTGACGGATGCGGCGCCGAGCGCCAAAGCCGGGACGCAATTTTCGTTTACGGCGACGAGCGATACCTACGAAGAACTGGACCTCGTGGCCATTGATCTGCCCGCCGGCGCCCGCCTCAATCCGCAGGCGATGGCTGTAAAATGCCAGTTGGCGGAAACCGGCACCGATGCCGGTTCGATCTGTGCCGACAAGTTTCCTCAGGCAAAGATTGGCTCCGGCGTCTTGATTACGAGTGTTCTGGGCCGGCATACCATTCGCGGGGACGTGTATGTGGTGGCTCCCCCGAATGCGCCGGAAGGCCAGAATCTCGTTTACTACTTTCCCGGAGGTCAGATCTTTGGGGCCTCGGCCCAGACGCTATTCGGGCGTCTGGCGATCGGCCCGCAGGGGGCCCCCGTGATGGCACTCGGCAAGATCCAGAGCCAACTCTCGTTGCCCTTCGGAATGTCGGCGGCCTTGGTCGAGGGGACCTTCACCTTCGGGGGGCAAAATGGCGAGAAGCCGTTTGTGAACCCCGCACAGGGAGGTCCGTCGACCTGGGACCTCGAGATTCGCCTCGGATGGGACGACACGGTGGAAAAGACGGTGCTGCAACCAACGGTTGGGCAACCATCGTCAGCTCCGAAGGACGGGTGATCGAAAACGGTTGGGAGGCCTCCCCTCGGGCCTGGACGGATCGGGGGCGTGGTGCGGCGTGGTGCGGCGTGGTGCGGCGTCTTGCGGGCAGAAATGATTTGGGTGGGGTGTTTTTCAGGATCGCCCCGGACCTTTCGCTCGGGGGGGCTTTCAGGCTAAGCTGAGGCGAGAGCAAGCCGCATACGCGGGTGTAATTCAGTGGTAGAATGCAAGCTTCCCAAGCTTGATGTCGCCGGTTCGATCCCGGTCGCCCGCTCTCGACAGAAACCCCCGGTTCCCCCGGGGGTTTCTTGCGTTGAGGCGGGTTATTCCAGCCGTCATTTCCAATGTCTTGTTCACCGGACGAGATTCCCGGGCTCTACCGATCGCTTCCACTGGGGAAATCCTCAGCCAGCGGAGGCAGGAAACAGGAAAGGGGGGCAGCTCTGTCGAGCTGCCCCCCTGACCGGCAAAGAGCTTCGGGCGGTCCTGCGAGATTGGCTGGGAAGACGTATCTCATACCGGCCGAAGCCTTCGCACCGGACTACATCCCGGCCGGGTCGGCCGCGACTTCACTGGGCGCCTCGATCACCTGTCCTCCCACGCTGCTGACACATTGCTCGTAGGCACGGTCGGCGGTGTTCCAAGTCGAATCCTCACACTTGCAGGACATTTCGTTGCACATTTCGGCGCCATTCCAGCTGGCTTCAACCGCGCACCCGCTCGTCGCGACGCAGCAGTCGTATTCATCCAGCATATCGCGGAAGCTTCGCGCCTCGTCCTGCGCGTCGTTGCAGAGATCGCCGAGGATGTAGCGTGATGCCAGGATATCGGCGCCGCTTCCATCCGAGGCACCGCCGGTGTTGGCCGAGCATCCAGGATCCTCCTGGTAGACATCGTCGCCGCCGGGTTCCGCCGAACCGCCGACACTCACGATGGCTTCATCCAGACTGTCGATGCAGGCTTCGTGTTCTTCCGGGTCCCCAATCGAATCGCTGCAGCACTTTTTCTCTGATTTTTTCGTCCAGCGGCCCATCTTTGCATCGCATGCGGCGAGATTCGGCTCGACGCCACGTTTGGCCGCCTTGGCCTCTGCTTTGAGGGTACAAGATGAATACTTCGCCGCGACGTCGAAGATGGATGCGGAGCAGTCTCCCGGTGCGGAAAAATCAAAACTGATAATATGAGGCGTTGCTTGCCCCGGTGTCGCATACGCCAGTGCGGCGAGGGCCAGAGCGGCCGCAGCCAGGGTTCGTTTGAAGTTCAGGATCTTTGTCAGTTGGATCGTTTTCATGGGTCTTTCCTCCTTGGTCGCTTGCGGCGACTCATTTCGTGGGAGCGACGGGATGTCGTCCCTGCCCCTTGGGCGTGACACTTGCCGTCACGGAGGGTGACACGGGAGAAATTTGTTCCGCCTTGGGCGAAAGATCCTAAGTGTCTAATTTAAAGGGATCTTATGGGGGGTGGCTTGGGCGATGGCTCAGCTGTGACACGCCTTTTGCCGGCCCAGCCCCGCGTGATTGGACGAAAAAGGCCGGCAGTGGCCTGCGTTCGGGCTGAGATGGTCCCCGTGGGGCATCGCGGGTGGCGCTTCGTCTCGGGGTTCGTCTCTATGCCGTGCAGAAAAAGTCGCGACCCTCGACTCGTCCGACTGCGGCCAGTTCGGCGCGGACCTTTTGGCGTGGGCCCGCGCCGGCCACCGAGACCAGAATCGGTTCGCCGGGGAGGCCGGGGAGGGCTGTTACCGGGACGACCGGGGCGCCGTGGATGATCTTTCCCAGACGTCGCGGGTGGACGTCGACGATATGCGAGGGCTGTCGGTCATACGCCAGCAAGGCACGCCGCAGCGCACGTCCGGTATGACCATAGCCGCACAGGATGTATCGAGACGAGTCCCGCAGGGGGCCGGAGGCGAGAAAGTGGGCCTTGGCGGCGACAAAGCTCTCGATGGTCAGAGTCTCGGCTCGGTGTGTCAGGCGGTCGGGGTGTTCGCGCCACAGGAGCAGTCGTTGTGGCAGGATATCGAGCTTTCGGTCGGCTTCGGCCAGTCGCAGGATCAGATCGTAGTCCTCGCTCCAGCGGGTCTCGCGATAGGGAAATTCGGTGAGGACGGATCGGCGAATCATCCAGCTCGGGTGGGGTAGCGGAGATTCGATGAATCGTTCGCGTCGAATTTCTGCGGGCGTGCGGATGGATTGCAGCCAGTCCTGATAGGCATGCAGACCATGACCCATCCGCGCGCGGGGAAAGATGCGCGTATGGGCTCCGAGCAGCGCGAGGTCCGGATCGCGGGCGAAGGCGGCATATTGTTTCTCCAATCGATCCCGTCGCATCAGGTCGTCGGCGTCCATGCGGGCAATCAGCGTCGCTCGGCAATCGGCGAGTCCGGTGTTCAGAGCGCTGACCAATCCCCGAGGCTCGGTGATGATGAGACGAAAGCGAGCGTCCCGGTTGGTCACGCGCGCGGCGACCGCGGATGTGGCATCGACCGAGCCATCATCGACAATGAGGCATTCGAAATCCCTCAGAGTCTGGCGACGCACACTCTCCAACGTGGCGTCGAGGGTGGCGGCGGCGTCCCGTGCGGGGATCAACACCGAGATCGAGGGTTGTGTTGCGGGTTTTTGGTCCAAAAAAGCTGCTCCCGGGGGCTTTCGGGCCGCCAGAACGGTCATTTCTCATGGGGATGCGGAAGGCAACCTTGGGCCGCAAAAGAATGCCTGACGGGCCATGCTTGCCAAGCGGTTGCCTCGATGGGACTCTTGCAAACGAAGGAGAACCTCATGAGCACGCAAGAAGACGCAGATCTTATCGAAGCCGTTCGGAATTTCGTCGAAAAGGAAGTGAAGCCGGTCGCCAACCGGCTGGAGCGCGCGAATGAGTACCCGCAGGACCTCGTGGACCAGATGAAGGAAATGGGTTTGTTCGGCGCCACCATTCCGCAGGAATACGGCGGCCTCGGTCTTGGTGTGGTGACCTATGCCAAGGTGGTCGAGGAGCTCTGTCGTGGTTGGATGTCGATCTCGGGCATCATCAACACCCATTTGATGGTGGCTTTCTCGATCAAGAATTTTGGCAGTGATGCACTCAAGCAACGCTTTCTGCCGGCGATGGCCACCGGCGAAAAACGCGCGGCCTTCGGCCTGACCGAAGCCCATGCCGGTAGCGACGCGCAGAATATCCGCACCCGCGCGGTCCGCGACGGCGATGATTATGTCGTCAACGGCGACAAGATGTGGTCGACCAATGCGCGCACCGGCACGCTTTTCGGTCTGGTGGTCAAGACCGACCCGGATGCCGAACCACGCCACCGGGGCATCAGCTATCTGATTGCGGAAAAAGTCGGCGAGGGCTGCACGGTCAGCAAGGATATTCCGAAGCTCGGCTACAAGGGGGTCGAATCCTCGGAAGTGGCCTTCGAGGATTTTCGTGTCCCGGTCGAGAACCTCGTCGGGGAAGAAGGCATGGGCTTTAAATACATCATGGCCGGGCTCGAGGTTGGCCGGGTGAATATCGCCGCCCGTGGGGTCGGGGTGGCGCAGGCCGCGTTCGAAGACGCGATTCGCTACGCGCAGGAACGCGAAACCTTCGGCGAGCCGATCTGCAACCATCAGGCAATCCAGCTCAAGCTGGCCGATATGGCCACCAAGATCGAGGCCGGTCGTCTGCTTGTGCAAAGTGCCGCCGAGAAAAAAGAACGCGGCGAGCGCACCGATGTCGAAGCCGGCATGGCCAAGCTCTTCTGCTCCGAGATGTGCCAGGAAGTCGCGCTCGAAGCGATGCGCATCCACGGCGGCTATGGCTACAGCCAGGAATTCAACGTCGAGCGCTACTATCGCGACGCCCCGCTCATGATCATCGGCGAGGGCACCAACGAGATCCAGCGACTGGTTGTCGCCAAGGGCCTGCTGGCGCGATACAAGCGCTAGTCCGGATCTACCGATTCCAGCTGCCGGAGAGTACTTCGGTGGTTGTGGAGAATAAGCAACATCGGAAGAATCGGGGCAGTCAAAAGCAACCACGTAGGCCTGTATTTTCCCATCGTGATGAATTCGTAGAGCGAGCCGGGGAAGGATTCCGGACGATCCAGATAGGCGTGCCCGATCCAGACAGCCAACGGCACATAGCTGAGCACGCCGATCAGAAACACGTTTCGCATCGAACGATGGACGCAGACTGCTGCAATCAAAGCGGGTGAGTAGAAGATTGCAAATTCCTTGAAGAAATAGACTGTAGGTTCGGGGTAGGCCCAGTAGAGCAGGGCCAAAGGCGGGAGCATCAGGATCGGCAAGGCGAGCTTTGCTGCGAGACCGGGGGGTTTGAGCGGTGTTGGTCCCATCTCCGACATCGCAGAATGGTTGCTTGGCCCATGGCCGGAGTCAAGAAATTAGTCTTGCGAAGCCAATCGGGATCGGCGCGGATTAGGCGGGGATGGCGCACTGTGGTTGCGGGCGGAATTCTTCCCGGGCGTTTGTGTCCTGCAGCGCCGGGCGGTAATTGCGGGGCATGGAACATGCCGAAGATTCGCTGGTCGAAGATGCCAAGCAGGTGGTGCGCGGGGTTTGCATGGGCGGGGCCGATATTGTGCCCGGCGTCTCGGGTGGCACGGTGGCGCTGATCCTCGGCATCTATGAGCGTCTGGTTACAGCGATCAGTCACGTTGACCTGACGCTTCTGGCTGCGGTGCGCGAGCGACGCATTGCGGATGCCGCACGCCACATCGATCTGCGGTTTCTGATCGCCCTGGTAGCCGGAATCGGCATTGGTGTCCTGAGTCTGGCCGGGTTGATGCACCATTTGCTCGAGCATGAGATGCCGAGCACCTTCGGCGCCTTCTTCGGCTTGATCCTCGCTTCGACGCTGGTGGTGGCGCGTATGATCGAGGACTGGAACCCGACGACTGTCATTGCCGCGATCGCCGGTGCGATCTTTGCGTTCTGGTTGACGGGTCAGGTGCCGGTCGTCGCCAGCCCGAGCGTGCTCTACATCTTTTTCAGCGGGATGATCGCGATCTGCGCGATGATCCTGCCGGGCATCAGCGGATCGTTTATCCTGCTGATCCTCGGGATGTATTATCATGTGACGGGAGTGCTCAAGGGCCTCGGTGGCGGTGAGTTGACCGGCGAGGGGATCACCACCCTGCTGGCCTTCGGGGCGGGGGCTCTGGTCGGAATCCTGACCTTCAGCAAGATCCTCAAGGTTTTGCTCGAGAAGGCACAATCGCTGACCATGGCGGTGCTTTGCGGCTTCATGTTCGGCAGCCTGCGCAAGATCTGGCCTTTCAAGGTCGAGGACTCGACAACCGTGATGAAGGAGTTCAAGGAAAAGATCTTCCTGAACGTCGCGCCCTGGGAGGCGCCGGGTTCGGTCTGGTTCCCGATCCTCTTTGCCGTACTCGGTTTTGCGCTGGTGATGTTGCTCGACCGCTTCGCCGCGGGTCGCGGCAAAGCGGCCTGAGAAACGTCTAGAGTGCCAGTTCGGCGATCGCGCGCAGATTGCGCGGGTCGCGGTCCCCGATCAACATGGTGGTGACACGGGAATCTTCCCACGCCTGCATGCGATCCTTGATGCGATCGATCGGCCCGCAAAGAGAGATCTCGTCGGCAAACGAGTCGGGGACGACGTGGGCTGCTTCCTCGCGCTTGCCTTCGGCAAAGAGGTCCTGGATCTGATCGACTTCTTTTTCGAAGCCGAAGCGTCGCACCAGGTTGGCGTGGAAGTTTTTGTGCTTGGCGCCCATGCCGCCAATGTAGAACGAGAGCATGGACTTGACCGGCAGCAGCGCTGCCTCGAGGTCGTCGTTGATGTTGACCGTGACGTTGCAAGCCACATCGAAGTCGGGCCCAGCGTTCTTGAGCGAATCTTCGTAGACCTCGGGGCGGTAGGGCGAGTAATACAGCGGCAACCAGCCGTCGCAGAGCTCAGCCGACATGGCCACGTTCTTGGGTCCCTCGGCGCCGAGATAGATCGGCAACTCGCTGCGCAGCGGTTTGTTGATCAGCTTGAGCGGCTTGCCGAGCCCCGAGCCTGTCTCCAGAGGCAACTGGTAGTGGTCGCCCTGGAACTCCAGAGGTCCCTCGCGTTTCATCATCTCCCGGAACAGAGTCAGGAACTCACGGGTGCGGCCCAGCGGTTTGCGAAATTCCTGGCCGTACCAGCCTTCGACAACCTGCGGTCCGGATACACCGAAGCCGAACATCACGCGGCCCTTGCTGAGGTGGTCCAGCGTCATGGCCGTCATGGCGGCGCACGCGGGCGTGCGCGCCGAGATCTGCATGATGCTGGTCCCCAGCTTGATCTTGCTGGTCTGTGCGGCGATCCACGCCAGCGGGGTCACGCAATCCGAGCCATAGGCCTCGGCGGTCCAAACGGAATCGTAGCCGAGCTTTTCGGCTTCGATCGCGATCGGAGCGGGGTCTTCGGGGCCAAACATCCAATAGCCAATCATCAATCCGAGTTTCATGATGAAATGCCTAGAGGATCAGGCGAAAAGTGCAAACTTGACGATAGGTCAGCGAATCGTCAGGAGAATTTCGTCCGTCTGGACCTGAGCTTCGACGGAGGTATCGATCGAGATGATCTCGCCGCTGCGCGTCGCGCTGACCGGGATCTCGAGTTTCATGGATTCGAGAATCAGCAGTTCGTCTTCGGCTTCCACGGTCTCCCCGACTTCCACCAGGATCTCGAGGACCCGGCCGACACTGGGACTACGTACAGATAGGATGGCGCTCATGCCTTGGTCCTACTGGAAGTGAGGAAAAATCCCAAAGGCTCGGGCTTTCAGCATTGAAAGCCGGGCCGCGACAGGCCACAAAGGAGGGCAGGAGGATCGGACCTTGAAAGTGAAAGCCGCCGTGGCGCATGCCGCAGGAAAACCGTTGGTCATTGAAGAAGTGGATCTTGAGGGCCCCGCCGAAGGCGAGGTTCTGGTCGAGATGCAGGCAACCGGGATCTGTCATACCGATGCCTTCACGCTCTCGGGTGAGGATCCCGAAGGTATCTTTCCCTCAATTCTCGGCCATGAAGGCGCGGGCATTGTCCGCGAGGTAGGAGCCGGGGTAAAAGGTCTGGCACCCGGGGATCATGTGATTCCGCTCTACACGCCGGAATGTCGCCAATGTAATTATTGCACGTCCGGCAAGACCAACCTCTGCCAGGCGATCCGGGCAACCCAGGGACAGGGCCTGATGCCGGATGGCACAAGCCGGTTCTCGATCGGCGGCGACAGCCTCTACCACTATATGGGGACTTCGACGTTCGCGAATTTCTCGGTGGTGCCCGAGATCGCACTGGCCAAGATCCGCGAGGACGCGCCGTTCGACAAGGTCTGTTACATCGGCTGCGGTGTCACCACCGGCATTGGCGCCGTGATCAATACCGCAAACGTGCAGGCGGGCGACAATGTCGTGGTCTTCGGCCTCGGTGGCATCGGTCTCAACGTGATTCAGGGTGCACGCATGGTGGGGGCCAACCGGATCGTTGGCGTCGATCTGAACCCGGAACGCAAGGCCCTTGGCGAGCGTTTCGGGATGACTGATTTTGTGAACCCGGCGGAAGTCGAGGGCGATCTGGTGCCCTATCTGGTCGACCTGACCGGTGGCGGGGCGGACTACAGCTTCGAGTGCATCGGCAACGTCAATACGATGCGCCAGGCGCTCGAGTGTTGCCACAAAGGTTGGGGCGAAAGCGTGATCATCGGTGTGGCCGGCGCCGGCCAGGAGATCGCGACACGTCCATTCCAATTGGTGACGGGACGCGTGTGGCGGGGAACTGCCTTTGGCGGGGCCAAGGGGCGTACCGACGTACCGAAGATCGTGGACTGGTATATGGACGGCAAGATCGAGATCGACCCGCTGATCACCCATACGATGCCATTGGCCGAGATCAACGAGGCCTTCGACTTGATGCACGAAGGCAAGTCGATTCGCAGCGTCGTTCTCTTCGATTGAAACCAGAAGCGCCCCGAATGCATGCTGCATTCGGGGCGCTCGATGGAAGGCCCTCGCTTGGGGCAATGAACTTGAGACTAATCCGTGATGTCGCAGACGGCAATGGCTCGTTCGTCGGAGCCTGCTGTGAGGATCTTGGTCTCACCGCTGGGTATGGCAATGCCGACGAAGTCTCCGCTGTCACCGACTGCGGTGGATGACCAATACCAGAGGCGGGTATTATCCCGGCAGAGTTCCGGGGGGAGACCGATGGAGCTGCACTGCCATTGATTGAAGCCTGTTCCCGCCATGGAAGCCAGTTCCTCGGCTCGGGGAAGCCTCCAGGTGTCGCAGCCAGCGAAGGGAGTGCTGAAAGGTCCGATCTGGCCATTCAGGCTCGGCAGGAAAAAGGAATCAATCGCAGGCTTGGTGAATTTCAGGTCGCGCCTCGAAACGTTTATACGTGAAGGATCCCATTTTCCTTCCCAATGTACATTGAGGTGCCTGTCCAGAACGGTTCCATTGTCCAAGACCTCGAACCTCTGGTTGCCGGTGGGATTGTCGTCATTGTAGCAGCCGGAAGTGTCGACCACGCAGCCCTCTGAGCATTCGAGATTGCCGCGGTCGTATTCGTAATCGCTGCAGGTAAGCGCGCCCAGGTTCTGGAAGTCGCATTCTTCACCGGAGTCGATCTCGCCATTGCCACAGAGATTTGGTGGCTGCACCGGGCTGCCCGTGCACGTTCGAGAAACACTGTCGAAGAAGGTATTGGTGCCGCATTCGATCTCGGGCAAAATCGGCCCCGGTCCATCCCCGCTGCGTAACCACTGGGTGACTTTGTCAGTGATGGCCGCGAGGTCCTGCTGGATCAACTGGGAGTCGGCGGATGTCGCACAGTTTGCGCCGAATCGATTGTCGGCACGGAGATAGAATTTTTCGAGCCTTTCGGCGCATTTCCGCTTGGCGCGGACGCGATTGCCGACGGCTAGATTGATATCGAATTTGGCCTCGGCTTTAGTCATGCATTTGAAGTAGATGCCTGCTGCGATGTTTTTCTTGGCAGCACAGGCCCTCGCATCCGGGGCAGCGCCGGAGTCGGTGGCACCAAAGAGAATGGCAACTGCGATGAGGATTGAGGCAAAGATGCGCACGATAAATTTTCTCCTGACTGAGATGTGGGACCTGATGGTGAGCGACAGACTTCGCCCTAATCATAGCTCGATCGAAGTCTCGGGTTCAAGCTGAAAAAATCGCACTGCCCCAGCGGACTCTATGGCAGGTGCTTTATGTCCTAGAGGCGTTGATTCTCCTTGATTTCGGGCTACTTTGGGGCTTATGACCGTGCTCGACATCACAGGCGAGGTTCGCCAGCCGCAACGCATGGATTTCCTTCAGCTTTGCGAGCTTTCGGGTCAGATCAAGGATTTGGGAGATGTGATGCCCGGCCGTAAGGGTAGCGGAGTGCCGTTGCGGGAAATTCTGGCAGCGGCAGATCCGGGAGAGAAGGCAACCCACATCACCCTGGAATCCACTGATGGCGGTTTTTCCGCCAGTGCTCCCCTGAAGGATCTCGAAAACGGCATCGTCGCTTATCGTCTGGGTGAGGATCCTCTGCCCCGCGATTTGGGTGGCCCCTTCCGTTTCTTCGTGCCCGAGGCCGGAGCCTGCGACAGCGGCGCCGTCGACGCCTGCGCGAACGTGAAATTTCTGGGAATCCTCCGTTTGACCGTTGGGCCAGGCCGCGACACCCGTCCGACCAATGCGGCAGAGCATGAAGACCTGCACCGACTCGGATCGTGAAAGCGACTTTTCTGGCCGCGCTTGCGGCGACGTTTCTGGGGGCAGTTTGGTCCTCTATCGGCTCGACATCCACCGCTGTCTGGTTCGCCATCCTGTTCGATCTGTCCCTATTGGCATGCCTGATGGTATTCGCACGAGATCAGGTGCCGTTGTTGCGTCGAGCAGTCGCCGCAGCGCTGCTCCTCACGATTCTCGGCCGTTTCCTTCCCGGCTCATCCTCGTGGGTAACTGTTTGTCACGCCGCCGCTGGCGGATGTTGGCTGCTTGCTCTGCGCGTGCCGACTCCCTTGATTCTATTGCGTGGGGATCCGCCCTTTCCCGGGTCGATCAAATCCATGGCAGGCCTTCCGTTTCTGCTATGGCCGATGTTGGTCCTGTTTCTGCTCGCCCCGGAAATGCCGGATGGCTGGGGGCGCAACGGCTGGGGCGCAGTCGTTTTCGCTCTTCTGGGTGCGGCGAGTGCGAGTCGTATTGGCCGAGTGGGGCCCGCCAGCTTGGCCTACGCCATGGTTGCGATGGTATTCTGGGGCGTTGGTTGGACGTTCACGTTATTGGGGTCTGCGGCCTATGGGCATGCCGCGTGGCCTGCTGTGGGGTTTGCGGCCAGTCTCCTCGCCGAGGCTATCCTTGTCGCAGCTTTTTTGGTCGAAGACGGCCCCCGCATCTCGCCTGAAGCCCTCGCTTTCGCCGAGGCGTTGGGATCGGATAGCGATCCGGTTTAGCTTCAAGGTCAGACAGGCGCGCTGACGCGCACGCTACTTCGGTGGCCCTAATTCCCGGGGACGTAATAATTCCCCAGCATGATCATCATGTCATCATGGGTGGTGACCCCGCCACGAAGCGGACATGCATCGCAAACCCCGTCAGATGCTTGTGGGGTCGTATCGCAATTGCTGTTCTGACCGGCACAAAGGAGTCCGTGACGTGGTCCGCCGATACAACGTCTCTCGTTCGCTTCGCACGGGTTGAGTACGACGAGGCCCACGCTCTCGGAGTGTTTTCGAACCTCCTCAATATTATCCGCTCCATTGTCGTAGACCGCGCAGTATTTCACTCGCCGATTATAGTTGTTGAGCGTCGCCGGATAGTGAATCGGTTCCGGGTATAGCTGGATCACGGGATCGTTGTAGATCCGACTGATATAGTCCGGCGTCGAGGTCGGTACGTCGCTGTAGCTGGAGGTGTTCGGCGGCAACCAAATCCGAAACTTCTCGAGATGCCGGTGGGCATGGCTGCTGAGCTCAAAGAGGTAGCTGTTTCGCGGGAGGACGAATGTTCCACAGACCTCCTGCTTCTCGAATGCGGGGACGTCCATGGCGAAAATCGTATCTGCGTCGAAAATCGCCACCATCGGATCCTGATCCGATGGTTCCGCAAAGTTGAAGTTATAATACGCCTCCATCGTCGTGTCTGTTTCGGTCAGATTGAAGGCGTGGGAGTTCCATACGATGCACGCTTGCTCTGGCAGAGTGCTAAAGACGCCGTCTGGCATGACGACTTCCTGGCGAGATTCCTGCGTGCCCCCGAACCTTGTGGTGGTCGTGCTTCCTCCGCCGAAAACGGAGAACGTATAGTCGTCCGGGCCGTAGCCCGTGCAAGCAACCGAATCGACGACGGTGCTCGAACAGGCCGAACGAGAACCGCAATCGCCCCCACCAAGTGCCGCCGAAACTTCAGCCTGAGCAGGATCAGGGTTACAAGGCGCGCCAGCAAGATCGCCGCCGTGGCAGGTCCAGTCCCCCCATTTTGGATCCGTCCAATCTGAGGCACCTTTATACATGGTGGTGATCATATGGTGGGATTGGGCATCCTGCAGGATGACGCTCGAATTCCATTTGAAACAGGTGTTTGACGCACCGCCGTAGTTGGCCGGGCAGGCGGTTTTGGCCGCAGCGGGGACCTGATCACTGACGTCGTAGCAAGTTGTGTAACAAACCTCGCGCTCACTTCCCGACGGAAGTTCCCACGGCGGCGCATAGAATTGAATGCCCGCTCCTGGCGCGGGTGGCTCGAGAGGCTCCACCTTGAGTGGCGTTGGATCGGGCAAGCATGCGTCAAGAAGTTCTGCGGTACCTTCAATGACGCCGTCCTCAGGCGCACCGCCGCGGATCCATTTGCTGAGCGCCAGCAGAGGGTCTGCGGGAACAGTACTGCCGGTGCTGGGCATCGGGCTGCCGGGCAGCCCACTCGCATATTCGCCGCCGAGAGTCTTGGCAGCGATTTTCCTGTAGAGGAAGCTCAGGTCCTGGTCCCCGGGCTCGATCAGCTTCAGTGAAGACTGGTTCGCGGGTTGGTTGAAGATCGCCGCGTACGAGTTCCCGTCGGTGAGATTGACGCGCCCGGAGGTGCTGCCGTGACAGAAGGCCTCCGAGCAGCTGTAGCCATCGAAAATTTTCGCCTGAATGCCCTCGTATGTGGAATCAAAGGATTCGCCGGAACAGCCGCTGGTATTCGTGCAGGTATTGCTGCAACCGTCTTCTTCGTCCAGATTACCGTCGTCGCAGTCTTCACCTAGTTCCTGAATTCCATTGCCACAGAGGGTCTCCGGGCAGGCCGGCGGTGCCTCCGCTTTTCTGGCCAGATAGAAATCAGGGGCGGCGATTCTCACGTCGCCACCAAAGCTGGCGCAATACCACTCGTTCTCCACGTTGAAATGAACTTCCATCGTGGTCGGGTTCGCGGGGATGCTGCGGGTATATTCCAGATTTTCGCCACCGCCGAGAATTTTCAGCATCCCGCCGCTTTTGCCCGGCTTCCAGATAATTGTCTTGATGCCGCGGGCCGATGCCCGATCGGTATATTTGTACCCCTTGAGGCCTGCCGGTTTCCCCAGTCCCTTCCATTTGCTCGGGTCGAGTTCGACCAATTCGCTTCGCCCGGCATCGGCGCCCGTCCAGCGAATCAGGAATTTGGATCCAGTGACGGCCGGGTTGTGCAGGGGCTCGATATTGATCTGCTTTACCGCCTTGAACAGGAACTTGTGTTTTGCCGGTTCCTTGCGGTTGTCGATTTTCAGCAGATCGCCGCCAATGGGAATCTGATCGCTATGCGCAAATGCTGTTTCTGGGGCCAGCCCGAGTAAAAGGCTCAGGATGGATATCGTAATCATGACGCAACGGAGCATAGAATTCCCTCAGGCTGGTTAGTGGCACCATACCGTATAGAGCGGGTACCTCGACAAGCACAAACCGCCCTTCGGGTTCAAATTTCTTCGAGCCAGGATCTCTGGCCAAGGCTTTGCCCCGCGGATGCCCCGGGGAACGCGCGGAGGGTCCGATCAGGTCTTCCTCCGAGGGGTTCCCGATCAGACCTCGGTGACAGGAGGATCTGGCGTGTCGCGCTGCGTCATCCGATCGTGCAGATGCTCGGGCGTCACGATGCCGCCGGAGACCACCATCTTGATCCCTTCCTCGACGGTCATGTCGAGCAGGATCAAATCGGCGCGAGGAACGAAAAGCAGAAACCCGGAGGTCGGATTCGGGGTCGTCGGGACGAAGACGTTGACGGTTTCGGTGCTGGTGCGCTGTTGGACTTCGCCAGCGGTGGTGCCGGTCAGAAACCCGATCGACCAGACTCCTTTTCGCGGGTATTCGAAAATTGCCACCTGCCGGAACGCGTGGGAGCGTTTGGCCAAAACCGCCTCAAAGATCTGTTTTGTGCCCCCATAGATGCTGCGAATGATCGGGATTCGAGCGACCAGATCCTCGCTTCGTCGCTGGATCACGCGACCAACCAGTCCCGAGGTCGCCCAACCCGCGAAGGTGATGACCGCAAGCGTGACGACGATCCCGACGCCGGGGATGGAGTCGGAAATCAGTCGACTGGGAAGAATCTGTTGATCGACCATCTGGATGAACCAGGCAGTCACCCAGAAGGTAATCGCCAGGGGTGCCAGAATCAGGAAGCCGGAGAAGAAATATCCTCGCAGGCGAGCGGGTAGGGAACGGACGGCTTTGGTCCGCGGATCCGTATCTTGGTGCTGATTCTCGGACATGATGCGTGAGGTCGCCAGCCTTTCTCTCGGGGCCCTGCTGACAGCTTACCTGTCGGCGGATGCTGCGGCGAGTCGATTCAGTCAAAAACGAGCATCAAATACCCGAGGAAAAGAACCAGGTGGAGGCAACCCTGCAGGTAGGTGGTGCGCCCGGCGGCAAACGTCGTCATCGAAACAATCATGGTGATTGCCAGCATCACGATATCGGGTGTCTCAAGCCCCAGTTCCATGGTCCGGCCGGTGAAGAGGCTGACGCCCAGAATGGCAGGAATCGTCAAGCCGATGGTGGCGAGTCCCGATCCCAGGCAAATGTTGATCGAGCGCTGAATATTGTTTTCGGCCGCGGCGTGAACTGCGGCAAGCCCCTCGGGCGTCAGTACGATAATTGCGACCAGGATTCCTCCGAGCGCCGGTGGCAGACCGGCGTGCGAGACCCCTGACTCGACAAAGACCGCGAAATGTTTCGAGAGAAATACGATCAGCAACATGATGCCGACAAGCAGGGCGGCATGGAATTTCACCGAGTGTACGGTGTGCCCATGATCGTGAGCGCCAGCTTCTCCGTCGACCTGAAACAGCGATTGGTGGCTGACTGTTTGCTGGGTCAGAAAAATACCGTAGACGACCGCTGACACCAGAAGAAGAAAGCTGGCAAGAAGTGTTGAGGGAGAGCCGTCTGGTGTGGATGGCGTGAAGCGCGGGAGGATCAGTCCCAATCCCGCCAAGGTAAAGAGCGCACCGAGATAGGCTTTGGCGCCGCGCAAGCTGAAGAGCTGGGAGTGATGTTTCAGCCCGCCGACAATCAGGGAAACACCGACCAGAGCATTCAGAACGATCATCAAAACGGAAAACATCGTGTCACGCGCAAGAGTCGGGTTATGCTCGCCGGTCAGGGTCACGGCGGTGATCATGGCAACTTCGATCGAGATCACGCTGAGGGTAAGAAGGATGGTGCCGATCGGTTCGCCCAGAATCGTGGCCAGACCTTCGGCGTGACGAACGACTCCGAAAGAAGCCCAGACAAGAATAGCAAAGATCCAGCCGAAGAGGATAGCTGATTGCGTGGGGGTATCGATCGGCGAGGCTTCCCATGTGGCACCGAAAATCGTGAAAAGAAGCAGGGTCAGTGCCGCAGCCGGTATGACGGCCTCGGCACGCAGCATCGAGAAGGTTGTCGTTTCGGGCGTCGGCATCGAATCAATCCTGTTGTTCGTCCTAGCGGATATCCAGCCGCAAGTCGCACCCGATCTCTCGGGCCGAGGCTCGATCCTGCCGAGGCCCACCTTGGAGTCGAGATTCGATCAACGGTTGTCGGATCCCCGGATTGCTTCCGGGAGTCGCCCGTCCGGGGCTTCAGCTCGGCAGGAAATCGAGCATCGCGTGCGGCGCATCGGGGAGCAGGGCGGTGTGCGCACCCGGTGATTGGAGCCAGCGGTCGATTACCGTGGCATAGACCCGCCGAAAGTCCGTGTGGAACTTCAGATTGCCGCGTTCGAGGTCGTCAAGTGCGGGTACGGTGCCGTGAACGCCTCCCTGCACGGTGTCGCCGATCGCAAACATGCAGCTGGCGGCGCCGTGGTCTGTTCCTTGTCCCCCATTCTCGGCGACGCGCCGCCCGAACTCGCTAACGGTCAGCATGAGCACGCGGTCCTGAACCCCAATGTCGATCATATCCTGCCAGAAGGCCGCAAGACTCTTGCTGACCTTGGCCAACAGGTCGGGTTGTCGGCCCGTCAGGCTTCCCTGAGCCGTATGGGTGTCGAAGCCACCTTCTTCGCAATGGAAATAGCGGACCCCAAGCGGCGGGCCGACCAGCACATCATGACGAATCACCGAGGCGATTTCGAGAAGGCGGTCGGCCAGTCTTCCGTTGGCGTTGCCGACATTGGCGCCCCAGCGTGTCTCCACGGCGGCGAATTCGTCGATTTTACCGAGCAGGACGTCGCCTGAGGTGCCGACGCTCAACTGCAATCCGTCGGTCAGGGCCGGATCGGCTTCGGCCGCGTAGGCTGCGTTGAGAGCGGCCCGTTTCGCGGCTGTATCCGGATAGAGATCGTCCGTCGGGAGCACGAACTGAGAGATCTTCTTGACCGCGAGCACATTGGCCGTTTCGGAGAAGAAAGCGGGGGACATGGTCTTTGCGGCGTCCAGCGCCACCATATCGCTCGGAGTATAGTTTGCATCGAGATAATGCCCGAGCCAACCGCCCGAGAAGGGGCCCGAAATTTTGCCACCGAGCCAGAAATCCTCGGAGCGAAAATGAGAGAGGTTCTGTCCCGGGTAGCCAATGCCATTGAGGACAGCGACCTTGCCCTGATCATAGAGCCCTTTCATCTCCGGCATCGAGGGGTGCAGCGCGAGCGCGGTGCCCTTTTCGGGGTCATTGTCGATCTGTGTCGCCGCGAGTGCACTGGTGGGAACCTGAATGTTGGGGCGCGCGGCCTCGTAGAGTGAGCGTTGCGGGACCGGGCCCGTATCGTCCATGGGAATGACGGTGTTCAGGCCGTCGTTTCCGCCCTTGAGCTGCACGAAGACAAAGATCGGATCCACCGGTCCGGCGGCGTGCGCCGAGCGGGGGCCGAAGGCTCGCGGGAAGGCTATCGGTGTCGTCAGCGCAGCCGCGGTGGCCATGCCGGTCTGCAAAAAGCGTCGTCGATCAATGCGTGGCATTCGACAAATCTCCTTAATGAACGTGAACTTCGGGTAGCTGCAGGGCGAGCGCAACGGCGCCGCGGACTTTTGTTTCGAGAACGACAGGATCCTTGAAGTCGGTCTCGCCGTCGAAATAGTCGATCAATACCTGACGGGCATCGGACGGGATGGAATCCTGAATTTGCAGTCGGTGGAGAATGCCGTCGACCACTTCGCTGGCGGTAGTGGCATTTTTCGGCACCAGTTTTTTGGGGATCAGTTTCAGGGTGCTGGCGCGCCCCGAGGCGCAAGTCTGCGCAAAATCGAGTCTCGCGAGGAATTGACCGCTGGAAAGCCAGGGTAGTCCCTGCGGCCACCCGTTGACGCTGGGTGGCTCAAAGAGTGTCATTCCCATGCCGTCAAAATGAAAGGGTAGTTCCTTGAGGTTCCCTCGGGCTTCGAGTGCTCGAATCGAACTGATCGCGTATTCGACAGGGTTGCGGACGGAACTGCTTTTGGCTTCGTCCGAATAGAAGTCGTCGTGCATGAAGATGGACTGCAGAAGGTCCTCGATGATAAAGCCGCCGGCAATGAAATTCGCCGTGATTTCGTCGATCAGAGCGGTATCCGGGTCGGGGTAGGCGAAATATTCCCAGAGTTTTCGGCCGAGGAATCTGGGCATGGTCAACGCGCCGTCGGAGTCGCGATGGGTAAACAGGATATCGATGACATTTACGTCCGGGGCGAAGGGCAGGCCGAGTGTGGTCTCGACACCCAAATTGCCCGTGGTCTCGAAGCTGGTGCCCGCAAATAGTGTCTTGTCGCCGTCGTCGAATCGGTTGTTGCGAATCACACCGCGATCGCCATCGACCCGGTAGCCGGTCAGGGCGCGACTGATTTCTTCGACGTCGGTTTGAGTGTAGTTGGCCACACCATTGCGATCGGCCTCGCCGAGCACAAAGAGCTCCATGATCTCACGGCCGTAATTCTCGTTTACTTTATTGGCCTTGTTGTCCTTGCCGTCGAGGAAAACCAGCATGGCTGGATCGCGGGTGATCTCCCAGCAAAGTCGATGAAAGGAGCCCATGCCGAATTCGCGGAAGGTTCGATTCTGGAGTGACATCTCGCGGACGTTTTTGACTACCGAGTATTGCGTGGCGAAGTGATCGTGCCAGAAAAGAGCCATTTTCTCGTCGACACGTCGCGAAGATTGGGTGGCCATTCGCTTGGCCCACCACTGCGCCAGTTTGATCAGGCTATCCGTGTCCTTGTCGTCGACGCCCGGGCCCTTGGCGCGTGAAGGTTTCGGGCGAAGCAACACCGCAACGCAGGAGATCTGTGAGCGCTTGGCATAGCGGGCCACTTCTTGAGGCTTTCCGCCGAAGCCTGCTCGCGACAGCAGA
The DNA here is from genome assembly GCA_029248525.1 of Candidatus Binatia bacterium. Lineage (NCBI taxonomy): Bacteria > Candidatus Binatota > Binatia (SeqCode) > Binatia bacterium. Next base: position 32,658 of record JAQWJE010000048.1, on the reverse strand, counting down.
TGAGCTGCATTTTCTTCGTTCCAGTCTACCATGATGGTCCCCCCGGACGGCTATGGAATCACACGTCCCTGACTATTCGACCTTGCCGGGGGGAAAGTTGAGAAGCAACTAATATTCACCGGACAGGACCCATGGAATCTCGAATTTGGCCGCAGGCATGACGCGTGCCGCATCTCATTCGCCTGGACGATTTGCAGGCAGCGAATCAATTCGGCGAGAGGTTGGAGTCTGAGGCGCTTGCGGAATCGCGCGGGCAGGCGCCCGCGATCCTGAATACGGCCTCGGCAAAGCTTACGAACTCCGGATACAGGACGGGTTTGCCGCTGGTCAGCAACGCGACACTGAGATCGCGATCCGGGTCGGCCCAGCAAAGCGTATTGGTCAGGCCGATATGGCCGAAGGCATGGCGAGCGCGCAGCCCGAAGAGGCTTGCGTACTCGCCGCCGAGCATGAAGCCCATTCCATAGCGAAAGGGCAGCAAGAGGGTCGCATCAGGCTCCATGCCGCTCTGGTTGGCGACGGCCTCGCGAATCGTCTCTCGTTTGAAAATCTGCGTGCGCCCGGCATAGCCACCGTTGCGCAAGACCTCGAAAAACCGCACGGTTTCTTCGGCCGTCGCCACAATATTGGCCGAGGGAACTGCGGTGCTCAGAAATCGGGGGTCGTTCATGAGGCGCACGGCGCCGGGAACATCCAGTCCCAACGCACGCTCGACCAGTAGTGAAAATGGTGGAGGTACGGGAGCGCCGGTGAAGGCATTTCGAGCGACCAGTCCGTGGTCTTCGCGGGCGGCGCCGTAGCGAAGCCAGCGGGTGGCCATCGGTTGGCGGATTTCTTCGTCGAGCACCTGATCAATGGTCTTGCCGGTGACGCTTTGAATCAATGCGGCAAAGAGAAAACCGGAAGTCAGAGCGTGGTAGCCCATGTGGCGGCCGGGAGTCCAGGCGGGCGTTTCCGCGTAGAGCAACTCCAGGATCTTGTCGGGTTGCGCGAGCAGTTCAAGGTCCATTGTGGATTTGGGCGTGATCGCGAGGCCGGCACGGTGAGTGAGGAGGTGACGGATGGTGATGGTCTCCTTGCCGTGCTGCCCGAAGTCCGGCAAATGATCCGCTACGCGATCGTCCAATCCGAGAAGCTCTCGCTCAACGAGTTTATGGATGAGCATGGCCGTGATTGGCTTCGATGCGGAGGCCAGGCAAAAAGGCGTATCGAAAGATACCGGGACGAGCGGAGCATCGGCCGGGTCGTCGGGCAGTGTACCGGAGACGTGGCCGATCGCTCGATCAAAAAGCGTCTTTCCTCGGCGTCGGACACAGAGGCTGATCGCGGGATGCATCCCGCTTGCGTAAAGACGGGTGATCGCGTGCCAGGCGGCGTTCAACTCATCAGCATCGGCACCAACTTCTCCGGGGTCGATCTCGGTGTCCGGACGAATGGACGTCACCGCCTCGACCGGAGCCTTGATCGGACAGCGTGTGTAGAGGCGAAAATCCATCTGCTCATGAGTTTGGCGAAACAACGGCCCTGAGTCGAATCCGACCGTTTTGGATGCCCATGCGTGTCCGGCGTTGGTGTGAAGTCCCGGGCGCCGTTTCTGGCGCACCTGGCCTCGCTTACGGCCTCCTCAGTTTCGCACGGGCCACCCGTGAGCTGCCCGTATCCCTTCGATCCGGCAGTTTGGTCCCGGTTTGGAAGGATTCCCGGCTGACAGTTATGGTTGGCGGGTGCGTGGATTTGTGGTTCTGCTTGGGCTTGCTCTATTGGCGGTGATGGCTGTCGAGGCACAGGCCGTCAATCGAGCGGAGCCGAGCCTCAGCGGGCCCGAGAAGCCCATACCCGAGGAGGCTCGCGACCTTTACCTTCCGCATTGGCGGGATGGTGAGTTCTTCAACCCCTGGCAGGAGATGGGCAGCAAGTCCTGGTCATTCCTGCGTTGGAAGCTCTTTGACTGGAACCATTTTGATAAATGGCGCACGCCGGATCTGCCGCTGGTCGAAAATGACGGAGCATATCTACGCCAATCCGGGGAGTTGCCTAGTATCACCTGGATCGGACATGCGAGTTTCGCCGTCCAGGATGGCGACGACGTCTTCCTGACAGATCCCCATTTCTCGAAACGGGCTCTCTTGCCGGCACGTTGGAATCCACCCGGCATTCCTCTGGAATCGATTCCGACCGACGCTTTCGCCGTGATCTCGCACAACCACTACGACCACCTGGATACAGAGACGATCGAATCCTTGCCGGCATCGATGAAATGGTATGTTCCGCTGGGCCTCGGAGAATGGTTTGCCGACCTTGGACGAGATGCGGTGGAACTCGATTGGTGGGAATCGACCCGCCACGGAGCATGGACGATCACCTGCCTGCCCTCGCAGCATTGGTCGAGCCGGATCGACCAGTTCCCCAATCGATCTCTCTGGTGTGCCTTTCTGCTGGATAACGGGGAGCGCCGATATTTCTTTGCGGGCGACACGGGATACTTCCATGGTTTTCGAGAATTCGGTCGGCGATTTGCTCCGATCGATGTCGCGATACTGCCGATTGGTGCCTGGGCTCCGCGCTTCATGATGCGCTACCAGCACATGGATCCGGCGGAAGCCGTGGCAGCCTTTGAGGACCTTGGGGCCGACCGATTCTACCCCATGCATTACGGCACCTTTGATCTCACCGACGAGCCGATGGATCAACCACCGGCCGCCTTGAGGCAGCTGATCGAGGAGCAGGGTCTGGACCCGAAAAAGTTTCGCATCCTGCCCGCAGGCGGGCGCGACTTTGTCGACGACGCGACGCCCTGAATCACTTAGCCTCAGGCCGATCCTTTCCCGGATTTCGTGTGGCAGGTGCTCGAGGGCGCGACATCGAGCGCGGGGCTTTGGTCAAAGAACCCTGAGGGCATCAGCATGAAGCCTGCATACTCTACCGGCATCACAGGCCAGTCTTCCGGGCGTGGCACATGGGTGACGCCGAAGCTGTGCCAGACCACGAGTTCGGTGTTCTCGATCGATCGGTTGTCGGCCACATGGGCGGGCAGGCCGGCGCCTCCGGGATGAAGGTTGGTGAAGGGGCCGGCTCCGGCATAGGCCTCATCTTCCCGGTAGGGAGTCACCCAGAGATTATGTCGGGCAAAGCCGCCGCGGCGCCCGGCAGGTGAACCCTCGGGGACCAGCAAGGTCGGCGTGGCCTTCGGCAGAAGTTTGTAGGCCACTGGTTTGCCGAGACCATTTTCCTTGTTGGGGTTCAGTATCTGCCAGCTTCGACTGCGGGCAGGATCAATCACGCGCATCGCTTCGTGTTCGGTGCGCAGCGGCCGGGTGCGGGCGCGAAAGCCCGAGCCGTAAGGATGGTTGTCGTCCTCGGTCGGCTCGATATTGGTTTCCGCTACCGAGTTGGTCGGACCATCCAGATGGAAGTCGAGCCGGAAGCAGAACAGATGTTGATGGATGGGGGAGGAGAGGGATGGGGCGATTTGCGGGGAGCTTTCCGGATCGGTTTCGGTGCCCAGGACCGAAACGCCGACAATCCCGGTCAGTTTGACCTCCAATTCGATGTTCCCGTCGAGATAGAAGTACCAGTAGAAACCGTATTCGTAGTTGCCGATCGTATGGATCATGCTGATGACAAGTCGGCGTGAGCGGCGCACCTCCGGTTTCATGTCGGGCCGGAAGACATTGGCATGCTTCCAGAGAATCCCGAAGTCCTCCTCATGCAGGCAAATGGCATTTTCGCAGGTGTAGGGTGTTCCATCCGCGCCCAGAAACGTCGCATCGAAATATTGGATTTCGCCCAGGCAATCACAACCGAGTTTGAGGGAGTTTGCATTTTGGCCCAGTGCGGTTTCTCCCGCATCAAAGGCGTGCTTCCAGAAATGCATCGGCGAGGGGTCGCCGTAGGGAACCACCATGTCGGAGAGCGCGGCCCGGTGCAGGATCGTTCGGTCGACATCCCCATCGCGGTAGCGGAGATCGTGGAGCACCAGGCCGTCGACCGGATGGGTCGAGATGCGAACCCGCCACTTCTGCCAGCAGATCGTGTGGCCATCGACTGTGAAGCTCGGTCCTTCGGGTTGGGTGATCTCGAGTGGCTTGAGATCCTGGCGAACCTCTTCCACTTGATCGGCTGCATAGTTGGCAGATTCGGTTGGTACCGGGTGCACGCCATGGTCAAGAATGACGGCGTTGCCGCTGTCGACATCCACCAACCCGACCAGCCCCTCGACCGGGCGCGCATAGTGATTGTCATCGGGGTGCTGATGCAGGAAAGCCAGCGCACGCAGGACACGCCCCGCAGGCATTTCGGGTGGATGAATGCCGGCGATCCAGGGTTCGATATGAACCAGGGAGAGATCTTCGATGCCACGTTTTGCCAAGGCGGCCAGCCATTGTTCATTCTGGAAAAGGATGCCGTAGAGCACGGCGACGTCGTCCGCGCCCAGGGGTGCCTGGCCTTCGTTAATCCACTCGAAGCTCGCGATACTATCAAGCGTCAGTGATATGCGTGCATCGAAGCTCTGTCCTCGATCGCGGTCGTGCCCGACGAGCTGAATGATTCTTTCCAAAGCAGTCCCGGATCGATGCTGGTCCAGCTCTCTGCGTGATGGCTCGTATCGATGGCCGAACGAAAAAAAGGCTCGTTCGCCCAATTTCTGACTCGCGCGCAGGATCGCCACGGCATGGGCGAGTTCCTCGGTGGTGGCGGGGTCGAGGGGATGGGCTGCGGGCGCAGCGTCTTTGGTGATTGTCATTGATGATTAGGGAGCAAATGCTCTCCTCAATGACAAGCGTATGGGCGATTCCTGATACCGCGCTGCGGAGCTTCGAGTGGTGCCGCGTGCGGAACGATTCCGAGAAATGGTGCAGTATATTTTCGACACGGTACCGGGGCTTCTCGGGCTTCTCGGGCTTCTCGGACTCTTCGGGCTTCTCGAGGCGGAGTTATGGTCTCGATCGGTTGTGTTCTGGACGGGAGCCGGCCCTGACTCAGGAGTCGTTCGAGGCCGCACCGCCGACCCAGCTCAAAGCCTGATCTCGTTGGGAGGCGTTGAACGAGCGGACCTCGGCATCGACAAAGTGCGAGGCGAGGAGCGGCAGACCGGCGAGGAGACGGTCGTCGGAAACAAGGGCAATGCGCCGCAGTTCCTTGCGATGGGTGCGAGCCAATTCGATATGTGAGGTCAGTGCGGTGAGACCACTCCAGCCAGGGAATTTGCTGGCATCGATGAGAACACCGCGCAAGACACCGCCTTGCTTTTCGAAATCGCCGAGGGCCTCGGCGAGACGTTCGAAATCGCCGGCCTCCAAGGCGCCATGGGGTTCGAGCACCACAGTCGCACTATCGGTCAATAGCTCGAATTTCAGATCACTTTCGGCAGGAGCTTCGCACGACCACTCGCGAGCCGAGGCGATGTCCTCCGGTGCGAAAACCCGCACCTCGCCAGGCATCGCAAAGCCGAAGGCGCTTACCATTTTCAGAATCCATTCTTCGTTGGTGACCACCGCGACTCTTTCGAAAGCCGTCAGATGAAACATCCCGATCTTGGCATCCTCCCACGCCGCGCCTCCGGTGTAGCCGGTGAAGGACTCATCGATGACGTACAAGAGGCGGACGCGCCGGTGATCGCGAAGTTTTGCCTCGAGCGCGGGCACAAGTACGCGCTGGTAGTCTTCGGCTTCCACTTCTCCCAAGGCTTTCAATCCCAAGACGTTGTCGGGAAGGTCGGTGATCTCTTGAATCATGCAGGTCTCCTTTGACGCAATAATCTGACTCGCATCCAAACCATAATGATCCCCGGCTGTTGGTCAAGGCAGGACCGAATCGTCGAGGTCTGCGACGTTCAATTTGCCACCGGTCACCGTAGCGTACCTGCCGTTGGAGGTGTTGGCGATTCCACCGCTGACCACCGAATAGTTGGCGGTGGTTTCGTTGGTGTAACCGCCACTGATCGAGGAGGCAGCGCCGCTGGCTTCGTTGAGGAACCCGCCATTGACCGAGGAGGATCCGCCGCTGGCTTCGTTGCTCCCACCGCCGCTGATGGATGCCTTGATCCCGGAGGCGTCATTGGCGCTCCCCCCGCTGACCGCGGAGTAAAGCCCGCTTGCCTTGTTGCGGTATCCGCCACCAGTCCACGCAAGGGTATTCAAGGCCTGGTTCTCGCGGCCGCCACTCGCCGAGGAGCGATCGGCGGTGGCCTTGTTGAGGAAGCCTCCGGATACGGAAGCATCAGTCCCGCTGGCCTCATTGGACCTTCCCCCCGTGATGGAGCTGCGACTCTCGCTCGCGATGTTCTCCGAGCCGCCGGTAACCGAGGCGTAGCTGCCGGAGGTGGTATTGTTGAATCCGGCCACGAGCCCCCCGGCCTGGCTGTAGGTGTGATAGGGCCCCACAACCAGATTGTGCGACGGCGAGAGCTCGCCTCGCCAAAAGCCATCATAAAATTTCGGGGCCAGCAGTTCTATCAGGTAATTGACTGCCTCACCGTTCACCGTGCAGGTGAATTGGGCTGTCAGTGGTTGCGCGGCGAAGATGTCTTCCTGCTCCCATAGCGATACGAATGATTCGGTGGAAACCATGCCGGCGCCGGGCTCACGGTCGCTAGCGCGCCATGCGGTTTGCGGACTGGCCTTCTCGAGCCACAGCCGGGTTTCGGAAAAACTTGCTATTCCCGCAGTTTGGACGAAGAGCGTGGCTGTCTGATCGTCGTCAATTTTTGGACCGGCTTCCTGACTGGACCCGCCACAACCAGCAATCAGAACCAGCGCGGCAAAAGCGAAAAGAAAAGGATGTTTAATTCTATTGAGTTTTCGGGTTCCTCCGGTCTAAGCAAGCTAAAATTTCCGTTCCTTGCGCGATCGAGTCAGACAGCGGGAAAACGTGATGTGTCAAGGCGCTTCGCGATTCCACGAGGCGCGATCGGCGCCCGCCCGACGGCCAAGGTCGGACAACCGGCGCATCTGCTTTTGGTCAAAAAGTGTGGGGAAGCCCGACCCTTCAAGGGGTTCTTCGATCGCCACCCAGCGCACTTCCGCGTCTCCCATGCCGCGATGCTTGGTCAACTCGGCAAGAGCATGGAGTTCCCGCAGCGCGCCGCGCCTCGGAAGAACCCACGGAAACAGCCAAGCTTCGCGAGGCGATACTCGCCCAGTTGGTGTCATTGGTTTGTGGTGCTTCCCGTAAATTGCCGTTCAGGATCACCCAGTAACGCCTCTTGGGTATGGGCAGGTCGGGATATTTCCGTTTCCAGATCCCGCCGAAGGTGTCTTCGGGCTCCGACGGGCGCCCTTCTGAATAGAAATTCCTGACGACGCCAGGAGCACTTCACCCATGCGGGCAGAATCCTGTTCGTCCAGCGCCTTTTTTGCGATCTGGGAAAAGTCGTAGAACTCGGGAATGGCTTCGTCCAGATTTGCTCAGCGAACGACTCGCTCATCTCGCCCCGGATGGCTCTCTGGAGTCCCGGGACTTGCGCGAGGCTCATCTGGCCGGGCAGAGACCCCGAGAAGTGATCGACTCGTTGCTCGACGGATCAGGCCTTGCGCTAGCAAGCATCGGCGCGACAGCGCCGGTAGTTCTGGATATGGCTGGCACAGATAAGGGACGCCCCAACGAGTGTGCCTGCGATCTCGCCGGATTCACCAAGGAAATCGTGGCCCAGCAAAACGCTTCCGACAGAGACCAGAATTCCCAGTATTCCCAGCAGAAAGATCGGCCACTGCCTGTGTTGTCGGCATCCCAGGCTTAACCCGATCAAGCTGACGGGCAAGACCAGAAGGATGAGGGCCTGGTGCAGGCTCTCGTCGACCGACGCGAGAAGCGCCGTCGACGGAGCCGCAACCAGAGCCACGGGTAAAAGGAGACAGTGAATACCGCAAGCGATCGAGATGCCGATCGCCGTCTTGTCCAGAAGGTTCCCGAGACGATTCACGGTTTGGTCTCCGACTTTAGTTTATATAATAGCGATTTTTTCCTCGTCTCAGAAAGTGATTCTCACGCCACCCGTGAAGTTCCGGCCAGGCAAGGGCGCCCGATCCCGGAGGAAAGATTCCGAAGCCCTTGCTTCCTCATTCAGGAGGTTTGTCATGCGGAAGAATAGCAGAGGGGTGATCGGCAGGTCGAGCATATCAAGCTCGTAATCAAATCCAAGATCCAGCATGGTGTAGCCGGCGGTCGAAAACTCACCGTCCGGCACTCGGTTTTGTTTGGCGGCACGCAGGACGTCCAATTCTGCCCGGAAAGCCTCGTATTCATAGACGACACTTCCCCCAAAGCGGACTGGAGGCATTCTGGGGAGCGGTTCGTTGGTCTTGAGATTCTGCGCGTAGACCCCATCTGCACGGCCGATCAAATGGAGACGATGGGGGCCGTCTTCGAGCAGATGAACGGCTACCTCGAGCTCTCCACCGGTCAGCTCTGCGTCGGTAGCAATGAAGCGGCCGATCTCGATCTCGTCGCGTTCCACTCCGGTGCCATTGAGGTAGGTGAAGTTCCAGTAGCGGTTGTAGAATCCGTTGATCGACCAGTCCACAATCGAGATTTGGCCGGCATAGCCGATATTGAGGCCAAACGCATTCTCGGTGTCGAGGTCAGGGTTCCCGATCTCGAAGAACCCGGTGGCGACGTGGACCCCACGGGCGTAGAGCTCCTCGAAGCTGGGGGCCCGCATGCTCCACGACGCATCAAGGCTCAGGAATTGTGAGTCCATGAAGTCGTAGACAATACCTGCAGAGGCACTACCGAGAGGGAAGTCACGGTTCGCTGCGGGTCCAAAGGCCCCGCCTCCGCCCGATGCAACCGAGGAGTAGTCAAGGCGTGCGCCCATTTCGATCGTTACGGGTGCAAGATCGACTTGCTCGATGACGAAAATGGAGTTCGTCGATGAGTATGTATTGGGAAGGAACCCCTCCTCGCCGCTGACTTTGAAGTCACTGAAGGTGCTCTGGAAGCCCACGGATCCTTCGAAGAGGCCGAGTGGCTCGTGGACGACCTCCACCCGGAGGTCATAGGCTTTATTTTTGAAGGTTGTCGCTATGAAGCTGCCTTCGCTTTCGAAGTGCTCATAGTCGACGAGGCGAAGTCGTGCTTCGGCCGATTGGAGGCCTTCAAACGGGTCCGTGATTCCTGCTGCGAAGTCCAGAGACCAGGAGTCCATATCGATCAGGATGGGGGGCTCTTCGCCGCCTTCGCCCTCGCCGCCGTGACCATGCCCATGGCTGTGGTCATGACCGGCTTCGTGAAAGATGACTCCATAATTGGTCTGGAAGTTCGATACTGCGGCTCCGACAAAAAACTTCTCGTCGACCCACGAGACACCCGCGTTGAAGCCGGTGTACTCCACTTGGCTGTTGGGAATGGAACCGAAGGCCTCTTCTTCCTCTTCCTCGCCGTCTTCGTCGGCTTCGGCTGCCTCTTGATCGCGGAACTGCTTGGACTCGGCATAGCCCGGGATCGAGACCTCGCCGGCCGTGAAGCCAAAGCCCTTCAGGCGATAGACAATGTTCTCGACCTCGCCCTCGATGACGGCTGCACCTCCAAATCCGCCGTCAACGGAGGATCCACGAAGTTCGACCGAACCTTGAACGGCCTTGCCGATAGATTTCTTGGGCACGCGATGCTCGATCGTATTCACGACGCCGCCCACGGAGTTCGGGCCGAAGCGAAGCGTGGCCGGACCACGCAGGATTTCAATTTTTTCGACGCCAAGTGTATCGACGGTCACGGCGTGGTCCTGGCTCGATGCTGACGCATCCGGGACCGCCAACTTGTCGATCAGCATTTGAATCCGGGGGCCTCCGAGGCCGCGAAGGATCGGACGGCTCGCGCCTGGTCCGAAGTAGGTCGCGCTGACGCCGGGTTCGTAGCGGAGGGTCTCGCCGATTGTTGCCTGCTGTTTCTGCAGGAGCTCTTCGCCCGAGAGAGTCGACACCGCGCCAGCAAGTCGGCTTGCCGTACGCGGCACCGCGCTGCCGGTCACCACAATTTCGTCAAGACCGAAGGAAAGGACGCGCTCTCGGGGGTCCTTTGCTTCGGAAGTGTCGCCTTGCTGTCCGTCTGCCTGACCCTGCTCGCTGGCTTCTGCCGTTGCGGCAACCGTGGCTGCCGGGTCTGCGTCCGTGGTTTCGGCCGCGACAACGCGCGCGCTCAACACCAGGAGAAGTGTCGCGAGAAGTCCGACCCGGACCGCCCAGCTGCTTAAATTTCGATACGATTGATTTTTCATTTGACCTTTTCCACTCTTCTATCTTTTCGGGGACTTCTAATAACGCATGCGCACGGGGCGACGAGTTTCAGTTCCAGTCCCCACATTTAACGGGTCGGACCGCGCGCTGTTCAGCGCGACGGGTTGGACCATATTGATTAAATGAGGGACTGGGGTGGCGCGCGAGCGGTGAGGCGAAACTCTCGGGCTCCGGCGGAGTTCTTGTCGGCGACCCGAATCGGTGCGATCTGAATGGAGACGTCCACCCGGGGAAGGGGGTGGCTCGTTTGGTGCAGACCCTCGTCTGTTACTGCGAGGCAGGTGCTGCAGGGTGGGGAATCATGCCGGGCATCGTGTTCCGCGGCGTGCAGAGCACCAACTGTCCAGAGGAACAGGCTTGCCACGATGGCGATGCGGCCTGCCAGTCGGATCCAGCGGTTTTTGCTCGCGGTACCGACGTTTCTGTTGGGCCTCTCCATTTACAGGGTGGAAACTAGCGTTAATGCAACTTGATTGCAACGGCGATTTCCGGGTCTCGAACCGGCTCCCAGGGGTCTGCCGAGATCAGCAGGAAGTGCAGCGTCCGCGCAGGACGACGTCCTGAATATCGCGGATCGGGCGGGCGGCTTTGCTCGTGAGAGGGATCTCCATAGCAGGCAGGCAGACGATGTCCCCGCAGTCGTTGCAGAGAAAATGAGGATGCTCGGGTCCGTCTCTGTCCTCGGGCCGCAGGCCCTCGAACCGCCAAATATGGTCTCCCAGATCGACCCGAGTCGCCAGCCCACTTTCCACCAAATCATTCAGGTTTCGGTACACAGTTGCACGATCGAAGCCGAGTGGCACGAGTTCGGATGCCAGATCCGCATGGCTCATGGGCGATTCGGTCGACTGCAGCCGACGCAGAACCTCCAGCCGGGGCATCGTGGCCCGAAGGCCGGCTTCTCTCAGGACCGCCTTTAAATCCGCGGCCGGTAATTCTGTTGCTTTTTTTGAGGGTGGCACTGGGAAGTAGGTATCAGCTTGCCGCGCCACAGGCAACGCAGCAAACGCAAATTAGTTGCAAATGCGATTGCAGGTTGACGGGAAGCCTGACGCGATGCTAGTTCGACGGAGGAATGGTCGGAATGCAACGCAGACAGGGGCGACTAGTCGCCTTGGCGGCGAGTTTCTCGTTGTTGGTCGTGGTGTCTTTCGGGATCCTGCATCAGTTCGAGCATGAGGGCGCCCACCTCGCCGAGAATTGCGCGGTTTGTACGACTGTCCGAGCCCCGCTGATTACGGCAGCGGCCTCTGTACCTCTGGCTCCTGTTCTTTTCGGCTCCCTCGTTACGGCGAAACCTTCCGGCTCGGAAGCTCCGTTCGTTTCTCACTCGGTGCGAACAATTCGCGGCCCCCCGCGGGTCTGAAGCTACAAAGCCTCGGCAATCAGCGCCTGATCGCGGGTTCTGCATTCAAGCAGCCCCACGATTTGCGATCTCGAAACTTCAAATCGCAGATCCGGCCGCTGGGTGGCAGCCGAGGACCTCGCGGAACCGTGGGGCGAATTCTTTCATGAAGTCGCTCCCTCGGCTTCCGCGGTCAGACCAACCATCCGGATTTCGATCCTGGATCAGCAAGCGAGTGACGGGAAATGATCAACAAAAGCATTCAGAAGTGTTCTAATACGGGCTTTGGGGGCGCGATGTCTCCGCGCCAGCGGCATCAGGCACGGCGTCCTGCGGTGGGATGGCTGCTGGGACTCGTATTTCTGGTGGGGGCGTGCGGGAGTCCGCACGCTGTTCCGGATGACCCTCACGTCGATTTGATGATCGGAGCGAGCAGCCCTGATGGCGGCGTGCTGGTCGTCGATTACGATTTCAGTCAGGCGTTTGAAGTCTTCGAAAACACCATCGTCGGTTCGCTTGTCCTATGGTCTGGCAGTGATCCCGGCTTCGGGCTCGTGGAATTCGATGAGCCCGAAGAAGGCGTTTACCCGTTGATGTCCGGGGTCGAGGTAACGCTCGTGATCACCGCTCTCGATCCTGGGGTTCAGTTCCGTTTCGACGGGGTTGCGCTGGATGAGGTGGGAGACTCGGTAGTGCTGGGAAGCTCTCCCGGACTCCATGGTCACGGTGAGTGGCAGGTGATCTTGCCCGAGGGCACAGAATCGGGCGAATATCTGCTCGAGTTCCGCCTTGAGGCCGATCGAATCTACGATCCGTCAGAGCCAGCCCAGGCCCGTCTCGTTCCGGTAGAGGGTGACGGTCACGACGATCATGAGGGTCACGACGAGCACGACGAGGACCACGACGAGGACTGAACGGTTGATCCGCAGGGCCCGAGTTCATCTCGGTCCACAGTCCATCTGAACTCGTCGAGTTTCGCGCTCGGCAGGGTCTCTATGCGCCCGCGCTTGATGCGGTGACAGGGAAGCCTCGCTCGCTCCCCGGTTAGTTCCTTCCTTCCTTCCTTCCTTCACGCATTCATTTTTTTCATTCACAAAATCAGTTCTATTCGAAGTCAAACCAAAGAAAGAGGAATCTTAAATGAAGATTATCAACAAAACATTTGTGACGGCCGTCGCAGCCGTCAGCCTTGCGGCTTTCGGCATGAGCCCCGCCGCATTCGCCGAAGAGGACGATCATCATGGACATGGTGATATCGAAGTCGGATCGACCGATGCAGGTGCCGGGCAGCTGATGGGCGAATATAATTTTGAGTCCGTCTTGCGTACCGATTTCGCCAACGCAGTTGGGCCCGTTCTTGTCTACGGTTCGACAACTCCCGGAATCGGAGCTGCTGAGGACGAGGCCCCCGAGCTTTACGAGTTGAATGTTGGCACCACGGTCGAGTTCGCCCTGATCAACATCGATGAAGGTCTCTCGATTCAGATTGGCGCTACGACCCTTGACGAGATTGGTGAGTCGGCTTCCTTGGGTACCTATGACGGGACTCCCGGGGAAGACGGGACTCTGCACGCCCACCCGGATTACCAAATCGCACTGGATTCGACCGACACGAGCATCGGTGGCTTTGGTGAAGGCGATATCGATTTTGTCTTCGAGGATCCTGACAGTAACTATCAGGCGTCCGACATCTACACCTTCCATGTCACCAATGGCTATTTGGCTCCGGTCGAGACTGCCACGAAAACAACCGCCAAATGTCAGAAGACTGTGAGCCGGAGCACTGGCAAGCTGATTTCTTCGAACTACAAGGCGCTGACCAACTGCCTGGATGCCATCCAGTCCTGGCGCGCCGGTGGTGGCGATCCGGAAACGGATACAGCACCGAATCGTGTGCTCAAAACCTGCTCGGATGTCGATAAGGGCATTGTCGCGCGAACCTCGGCGAACCTCCAGCATGCGATCACCAAGGCTTCCGAGAAGTGCGTAGGTACCTTTGGCGTCGATCTGGCTGCGGCTACCGCCGCGATCTCCCCGAATATGGGCATGGCCGCCTGTCGTGTGCAGGAGTTGGTCGGAGCGGGTTACTCGAGCGGGCTCGAGGATATCGCTGTGGTCGTTTTCGCTGATGACGAGGAGGCAGCCGAGGCAGCCTTTCCGTGCATTCGTGAAAGTCAGGGTTCCACCATTCCTGAAGAGGACTAGGTTGGGCATGGCTGAGGTTCTGATGAACCGATGGCCTCGTTGGTAACCCGCTTCTCGGGTTCGGGCTTCTTGCCCGGCCCGAGGAGCGGAGCTGCCATCTCCCTCCGAGTCGCGACTTTGAGGGATATGGCAACTGTTGGTCGAACAAATATTCTCCCTGGGTGGAATGGTCTTGCTTGGCCTCCTCTCCCCGGGGTGTTTTCATATATGCACAAGGGCTGAGTGATTCTCTGCCGAGTGGAGTGCGAAAAATGCAGAGACGGAATATGACGAGGGTTGGAATTGTCTTGCTGGCTCTGGCCGCGTTGGTGGCGCCGGTCCAGGCTCAGGTGGTGCACGAAGACATTGCTGTCTACGTGACCTCTTCCGGATCTTTGGTCGGGCTCCCCGAGCCGGGCCTTAATGCTGTTTTCAAGAACGAGAGCATCTGCTTCCCCTCGGACTGTCTGTACAGCACCGTCAATCCCGGGATCATCACCCCCGACTCAGGCACTGGCTCCTATTCCCGCGTTTCGCCGGGCACCGAGATTCGCATGGAGATCGTCGAGATTGACCCCGCCGTGACCGTCAAGGTCGGGTCGACGAATTTGGATGCGGCCGGGGAGTCCGCAGACCTCGGGACGGCCTCATCGTTGCACATCCACCCTTCGTATCAGGTGATTGTGCCCGAGGACCAGCTTGGTGTGTATCCGGTACGATTCCGTTTCGTGGCCGATTCTGGTTACGGGCCGTCTCCCGTTTATGAATTGCTCCTGAGCAACGAGCCTGAGCCAACCCCGACACCGGCACCCACGCCGGCACCCACGGCAGCACCAACGCCGGCACCTACGGCTGTGCCGACGCCGGCACCCACGGTAGCACCAACCCCGGCACCAACGGCTGTGCCGACGCCGGCACCCACGGGAGCACCAACCCCGGCACCAACGGCACCCTCGACGCCAGGGCCCACGGTCTCACCGACGACGACCCCTGTCGTCTCCCCATCTCCTGTCGTTCCGTCCGATAGCGATATCGGAAATCTGGGAATCCCGGCGGAGGGATCGATTCAGAGTGGAATCGGCATTGTTTCCGGTTGGAAATGCACGGCCAGCAGTCTGATCGCCCGATTTGATGGTGGTGATGAGTTGCCGATAGCCTACGGCACCCCACGTGGCGATACTCTGGGACGCTGTGCGGACCCCGAGCAGCAAAATACGGCGTTTGCCCTGCAGTGGAACTATTCGAATCTGGAAGATGGGGATCACCTTCTGGAGATTCTCGATGACGGCAATGTTTGGCGCTCGGTCTCCTTTTCTGTCCAGCGCCTTGCCGGTTCGAGATTTCTTCGAGGTGTCGAGAACTGCACGGCCTTGGACGGGTTCCCCGCTTCTGGCGATGTTCAGCACGTGGAATGGCAGCAGGCTAACCAATCATTCGTTCTGGTGAGCCAATGCGGCGGCCCGGCTTCGACAAGCTCCGGGCGTGCCAGCGTGGCTCAGGTAGTGCCGGGCGCACTCGAGAATCCGGGTCCCGGAGCCAAGATGAGTGGCATCGGAATCGTCTCGGGCTGGCGATGTGCTGGCGGCAATATCACCGCTCAGTTCAATGACCGAGAACCGATTCAGGTGGCTTATGGAACCCCTCGCGGAGATACCCGCGGCCAATGTGCGGACGCAGATCGCGTCAATAATGCCTACGTCCTGCAATGGAATTACGCCCTTTTGGGGGACGGCGAACATACGTTGCGTCTCTATGATGACGGGGTTGAATTTGCGGCAACGACTTTCAGCGTTCAGACACTGGGCGCACCGTTTGTGCGCGGACTCAGCGGTGAATACCTGATTCAGGGATTTCCTCTGCCGGATGAGGATACCTTGATCGCATGGCAGCAGGGGCCGCAAGGGTTCGGTGTTGTGGCATCGGGGAACTAGGGAGCGGATTTCGGGAGCGAGGAATCTCCCGATATTTGCGACCTGTTGGTTGAGCGGGGATCGTTGCGCCTCGAGTTCTTGCTACCGAACGTCTTCGGGGTGTGATAGCGCTGTCCAACCCCTCTGCTTCGCCAAGGGGAGTTCGATCAGCCGAAGGCTCCCGATATGCTGGACACGATTAAAATCCGCCAGATGCCCTTTGATTTCCCCGATGAAATCGATCCGGTTTTTATGGAGCGTGACCATCGGCGATCCTTCTCCTTCATCGCGGGTTCGCTGCTTTTGCCCTACCTCGAGCCCTACCTGATTCGATCCATGAAAGCGGCCGAGAAGCACGTCACCGACCCCAAGATCCTCGAGGGACTCAAGGGTTTCTCGGCGCAGGAAGGCCAGCACTACCGAATCCATATGAAGTTCAACGCGGCGGTGAAGCGCGCGGGTTTCCCGGGGCTGGAGGCTCTGGAAAAAGAACTTTCCGACGATTACCAACGATTCACGAAAACCAAATCGCTCCGCTTTAACCTCGCTTACGCCGAAGGTTTCGAAGCCATCACCATGAATTTGATCAACAGCATGATGGGTGAGAACGGCTTGGGCGATGATCTGCCCGACTATCTGGAGATGATCCAGTGGCATTTTGTCGAAGAACTCGAGCACCGCACGGTAGCCTTTGATGTCTACGATCACGTCTGTGGTGGTTATTTCTACCGGCTCTTTGTCGGCGCCTGGGCGCAGTGGCATTTTATCAGCTGGATCCACCGCACCACGCAGTACATGCTGAAGGTCCGCCCCCAGCCGAAGCTCAGTGCCGAGGAGATTGCCCAGCAAAATGCCGCGGACCGGATGGGGAACGCTTCTTCGCTGCGCAGCTTGATCCCGGCACTGCTGGGTACGTATCTTCCGACCTACACGCCTCACCAGGTTGAGATCGCGCCGGGAATTCAGCCACTGGCAGATAAATACACAGCGATGGCTCTCAAGGTCTCCTAGGAAACAGGCGGTCGGAAACGCGGCCGCATGGGAGGAGGAAGGCGGGGGCTGCGCGGTTCCTAGCTTTGGTCTTCGATGCTCGGTCGAGCGGCGAGCGCATCGACCCAACGCGAGAGATGCTTCTGTTCTGGCGCGTGCGGAAGGTCGTTGAGTTTCGCGGCAAATTCAAGGGTGCAGAATGCGGTAATATCGGCGATCGAAAAACTCTGATTCGCCAGGAATTCGTTCTGCTCGAAGTGGCGGTCGAGAAACTCGAAATAGCTTCGGACCAGCCCCCGGTTGAGTTCTGCCATTTCGGGAATTTGCTGCTTCACCACGTGTCGGGTCAGGGGTGATCCGTGGACCCAGACCATTCCGACAGAGAGCATGAAATTGAGTTCGATCCGTCGGGTCCACATCTCGACGAATGCCTGCGATTTGGCGTCGCTGCCGAAAAGCGCCGGATCAGGGTTTGCGGATTCCAGGTAGCGACATATGGCGATGGACTCGGCGATATGAGAGCCGTCATCGAGCTCGAGGACGGGAAGCCCGCCCATCAGATTCACGCGCTCGCGAAACTCGGATCTGCGGCTCTCTCCTTTCGTGATATCCACTTTCTCGCGGGGGATTTCGATGCCTTTTTCCCGCAGGAAAATATGAACTCGTCGGGGATTCGGCGCGCCGTCAAATGTATAGAGTTTCATTGTCAGAAAAATGTTAGCACGCGGCCTCGAGATCATGGAGACGCCTCTCGTTGGCTCCGCAGTGCGCCCATGAGAAGCGGGGCAGGCCGGCATGTCTTCGATTCGGACCCCAGAGCTGATCGGCGGCAACAAGTGTCTCGGAATCGTGATCTTTCCAGGCGCATTTGCATGGGATAGGGATCGCAGTCTGGAATCGTGGGGTAATGATATGAGCGAAATTTCTGGATATTGTGATCCGGCCTGGGATGCCGTGCGAGCGAAGTTCGCCGAGAATTTTGCCGAAGGCGACCTCGGGGCTTCCGCCTGTGTGATCCATCGCGACGAAACCGTTGTGGACCTCTGGGGCGGTCATCGCGACGTGGCGGCCACAAGCCTCTGGGAGCGCGACACTCTCGTCAACGTCTGGTCGACCACCAAGATGATGGCCGCGTTGTGCGTGCTGCGCTTGCATGATCAGGGTCGATTGTCGGTCGACGATCCGGTCGCTCTGCATTGGCCGGAATTTGCAGCCAAAGGAAAGGAGGACGTGCTCGTCAGGCATGTCCTGAGCCATACCGCGGGTGTGCCCGGGTATGATGTGCCGATTAACGAAGAGGAAATGTACGATACGCCTTTGTGTGTGGCGCGATTGGCAGGGCAGGCACCGTGGTGGAAGCCGGGTGCGGCTTCAGGTTATCACTCGTCGACGCAAGGCCCGTTACTGGGCGAAATTGTCCGCCGCGTGGATGGCCGGTCGTTGGGGCATTACTTTCGCGACGAGATTGCGGGACCTCTGGGAGCGGACTTTCATATCGGTACCCCGGACGAGGCTTTTTCGCGGGTCGCTGAGATGCGCACCGACGAGATCGCGGTTTCGGTTGTGGCAGGCGACTCTGTCGGAGCCCGCGTTTCTCGCGGCGAACCGGCGCACGCGGCGATGGTAAATACCGATCGATGGCGCCGCTTCGAGCAGCCTGCGAGTAACGGTCACGGCAACGCCCGCTCGGTCGCGACCATTGTCTCCTGCCTTGGGCGAGAGGGCGCGGTGAATGGTCATCAGATTGTCTCGAAGGCAACCATCGAGCGTTGCTTTGAGGTCCAGGCCGACGGTGTCGACCAGGTCCTCGGACTCAAGGCGAAATTTGGTATCGGGTTCGGCCTTCCGTCCGAGGGTATGCCGATGGGCGTGAATGACCGCACGCTGTTTTGGGCCGGGTGGGGTGGGTCGTTCGCGGTAGTCGACGTGGAGAACCAGATGACAGTAGTCTATGTCATGAACCGGATGCAGGATGGGACGGTCGGCGGAGCCCGTTCGGCTAACGTGATCTTCGCCGCTCACGCGGCCGCCGCCGCACTGCGCGGCGATTAGAATTCTCCGAAGCAAACGCGATTGCGAACATCGATTTATTCAGTCACAAGACGGTTGGCTTGTTGCGTAATGTCCATCCCCGAAGGCGAGATCGTTTTGCGACGGCAGTTCTTGTGACGGCCGTGGTCCGGGCCTGGGCTACGCTTTTTTCTGCCGTCCTCTGGGTAGGTTTAGTGGAGGTTCGTCCAGCCGCCGCAGAGATCTGTGCGGAGACGCAATATTTTAATGATGGGGGTTTGCGGAGTGTCACCTACACCGATTGCGATTCGCGCAAGAGGATTGAAAGACGAATCTTCTGGCCGACCGGTGGACTACGCAAAGTCTTTTCACAGAACAGCACGGTCCGCATTCGCGAGAAGCGTCATCCGGACGGAAGCCTCGCTTCTGCCCATTATCTCGAAAGCGATGGCCTGCAAGCCTATTTCTCGCAGGAGAAAGGTCGAGTTCTCGGGGCCGCACTGCCGCGGAGCTTTGCCTCGATCGAGGGACTGCGTCTTTTTGCTACCGGAGAGTCTCTGACTCACTATGGGCCCTCCGGGGCACCCGAGCACCGAACCGATGCCCAGGGACGGAAACAACCTGTGCCTGCCGCGGCCCTTCCGTCCCCGCGCACTGATAATTTCGGACTCTCCTTCGAGGCGAACTATCATCGGCAGGTTCTTGACGGCCGGGCTGCCGACGGAGTCTTTCTTGGCGATTCGATCGTTTCCCAGCTTCGGGGGCTCAATGACCCCGCAAAGGCATTTATCTGGGAGGCCCTGGTGGGGGACCATGCTGTTCTCAACGGCGCGGTCAGTGGCGATCGTGTAGAACACCTTCTCGATCGGACCTGGACCATTGAACCAAGCGCTCGACTAGTTGCCATCCAGATCGGCACCAACAACCACAAGTCGAACGGACTCGATGCCGACCCATCTGCGACCGCGGAAGGCATCGCCAGACTCGTCGCTGAAACTCAGCGGATCGCCAGACAGGCAAAGATCGTGCTGATTGCGATTCCGCCCACAACGGATCCGATTCGCCACGAAAAAAATCTGGTCACCAACCAGCTCATCGCGGTTCTGGCCGACGAAGGCCGCGTCCTCTTCGTCGATGGCGGTGCGGAATTCGACCCGGCGGATCTGGGCGATTCTCCCGACGGATTGCACCAGACTTCCGAAGGGGCGCTGAAATGGTTCGGGCCGCTCGTTCCCATTTTTCGTTGGCTACTTGCTGAGGACCCATAGGCAATCATCGCTGCGAACAGGTATGGGTCGGCGGTTGGCTGCCTCTGGCTGTAATCCATCTGCCGCGCCTTGGCCTGAGTCAGTAGCGCCAGCGCTCTGGATCGCGCTCGATCGACCCCCCCACCTTTTAAATGCACGATCAGGAGCCGAAGGCTGTGAGGTCTTTTGCGCGTTTGACTCATGAAAGGCATGTGAGCCAAGAAGAGTCGTCATGTCATCCCCCGTTGCATCCGTACCGCTGTGGCGCGAGCCTCTTCTCTATCGCTCCACGGTTCTCGCGATCCTTGTCGCCGGCGCCTGTTTTCGTCTGATCGGCGTCGGATCCATGAATCTGTGGGTGGACGAAGCGGTGATCGCAAATCTCGCGGCACGGGGAGAGATGGAAGAGTTCCTTCGCTCCCCCGGTACCAACAGGCCGCTTGGGTTTCTCTACCTGCAGCATGGATTGCTCTCGATTCACAACTCCGAGTGGACCGTCCGGCTTCTTGCCTGGCTCCCGTCACTTGCCTCACTGCCCCTGTTCGTTCTTGCCTCTCGATTGCTCCTGCGTTCGCGAGCCATGCAGATTGCTGCTCTTGTTCTGTTTGCCGCAAATCCTTGGCTCATTGTGTATGCCAAGGAATTCAAGGCCTACTCGATTGAGAGCTTTCTCTGTCTCGCGATGGTGGTCGGGGTGGTCGGATGGGAGCGGACCCAGGCGCGGCCGTATGTGAGGCTCTTCGTCGTATCTGCCATTGGTGCAGTGGTCTTCAGTTTCGGTGGCGCAATGATAGCTCCGGTACTGGCCGGGGCGTTGGCATGGGGACAGGCCAACGCCGGCTTGCCTCGCCGAGCGCGCTCGCTCGGCGTTCTGACGCTCGGGCTGACCGGCTATCTGGCGGTTGCGGCGTGGCTCGCCCTGCGCGGGAGCGCGGAAGATCCCGCGATGGTAAATTATCACGACGGGTTTGCTCCCTGGGCGAATGCGGTGCAGATTCCTAGATGGGCGTTTATGAAGATGAGCGAGGCGCTGTCGCAGTTCAGCAGTCTGCAGTCGCCGCTCGCCTTTGGTTTCGGGGACTGGCTTTATCGTCTGGTGAGCGGCATGACCGCCGGGGTCGGCTTGGTCGTGCTGATCCGCGAGAAACGCCTGATTTCGGCGCTGGCACTTTCGGCCCCGCTTCTGGTGCCGCTCGGCGCTGCGCTGCTTGGGAAGTGGTCGTTCGGAGTCGAGCGCATTAACCTGTTCATGGTGCCGACAATTCTGCTGCTC
The DNA here is from genome assembly GCA_029248525.1 of Candidatus Binatia bacterium. Lineage (NCBI taxonomy): Bacteria > Candidatus Binatota > Binatia (SeqCode) > Binatia bacterium. The sequence goes on along the minus strand of JAQWJE010000048.1, from coordinate 11,467 downwards.
GTTTGCAGCGGCCTGGATGCGGCTGTCCGATCGCGACCTGTATGGCTCCAGTGGGTTGTCCCCGGCCTGCTGATCGCCCTGCAGTTTCCTTTGGCTACGACTGCCTGGACCGGTAAGCCCGTGGAGTACCGCACTCAGCGCCAGGAGATTGTCGATGCGATGGAGGTTCTGCGGTCCCGTTCGCCAAAGGGTGCGCCCGATGAGACTCATATTTCTGTCAATATTCTCGCGATCCCGGCACTGAACTATTACACGCGGTTCCACGAGACCGAGCGGCAACGCTTTGGCGGTCTGTTCTTCGGGCGCCGGAGCTTTCTTCCGGAGTCCGGCAATCAAGATCGAATGTATCAAGCCATGAGGGCCACACTGCGCCGTCATGGTCGTGTGTACTTCCTGCTGTCACATTATTCTGTCGAGGATGTGGCGGCTCTGGAACAGCTTGTCACGGATGGACAGGCTGAAGAGCGCGAGCGGCTTGCGTTTCCGGGCGTAATTTTGGCGCTGGTCGAAAAGGCGCCGCCAGAGCAGGAAGGCCGTTGATGTGTCGCTATCCAGGCCCCCTTGATGTGGCAGCCACCGCGCCTGAGCGCGTTCAGGGACGAATAGAGCTGGGTCTGCGGTCCAGGGCGCGTGGTGCCAGCGACAGCGAAGGATTTTCTCGAGCCGCTTTTCCGGAGGGCCTCTGGCTCAGGCGTTTTCCTGCCAGTCGGCCACCAGGCCCGGGATGGTGACGGCAAAGACGACCTTCATGTCTTCATCGAGGATTTCGTAGAGAACCCCATCATCTGCGTGGCATCCGAAGAAGACAACGCCACCCTGATCGCCGCCTCGTTCCAGGTGAGGTAGGCGATCGCCGACGGTCAGTGCGTAGTCTCCGGCGGTCCGGACGGTATGGTCACCGCGGCGGCCGTCGAGGCCAATATCCCAAAGATGCTGCTCGCCTTCGAGGACGAGTACGGTCGTTGTCGCGGTGTGGCGATGGATCGGGCAGTGCCCGCCGTCGGCTTTCCACCGCACGACCATATCGAGTGTTCCCGCATCCTCGTCGTGGCCGAGAATCGTGTAGTCGTGACGGACTTTGTAGGACAGACTTGGGTCGCCTGCGACCTCCCGCCATTTGTAGCGGTCGGCGTCAAAGAAGCTTTGCCTCACGATAGGTCCTCCTGGTGCGGTTTTTTGAAATGACTCGCCGGGAGCATAGGTCTGCACCCAGATCGACATCCACTGACCCTCTCGAGTATCAGCGGAGTCTCGCGGGTTTGCAAATCCAAAATGCTGCGTGTCGCCTGCTGGCCGCAATGAGTTTCGGGACTGTCTTCAGGCGGTGACGATCCGGTAGAGCACTGTCCCCCGGCCGATCAGATTTGAGGTACTCGCGACCGTAATATCCACGTCGGCCCAGAACATGTCGCCGTCCCGGTGGGTGCAGCGTCCGTAGGCCACCAAGTCCTCGTCCGGTGCGGGGGCGAGTGACTCGCTCTGCAGGGAGACGGTTGAGGCGCGGTAGGGGCCGATTCCGGATTCGGCCCACGCGGCCATGGCACCGCAGGTATCCAGCAGGGCTGCGACGGCACCTTCATGCACTCCTCCCTCGGCGTCACCGTTATGCTCGTCGGAAAAGGGCATCGAGAGGCGTGAGGTTCCTCCGGTCATATGCTCAATCCGTAGTTTTCGATTGGCGATAAAAGGCTGCTGTTCGATAAAGCCGCCGATTTCGCTGGGGTCGGACTCTCGATGGTCGCCGCCGTGAGCAGGTGTCCGCGCAGGCGTTTCGCCGCAGCGACCGCGGACTGTGGTGAGGATCGAGGCGATGGGTTTGCCTCCCAATGTGGCGACATCGATACGAACAAAGCAAAGGGTCTTGCCGCGCCTCAGCAGGCGCGCCTCTGCCGTCACCTCTTCGTTCTGTGCGGCCGCGAGATAGGCGACCTGCAGTTGGGCTGTATGGAACCCGCCTGCTTCGGGCCCGAGCGCGGCGCGGGCGACCGCCTGTCCCCCGAGGATCCCCAGCGAAGCCGCACATCCACCGTGAAGGACCTCGCCGGGATTGGAATTGCCGGGATTCCAAGGGAGGCGCAGCCGGGCATTCTCGCTATCGATTTCGGCTAGTTCGGCCCCGAGAAAGCTGCTGTAGCCGGAGTCTTCGATCCATCGGGCGATTTCTTTCATGAGATTGACGACTCTCCTGGTTTCCGGGGCGACACTAGGCCGCGGGCGGGATATTGGCAACCGGTAGATTTCGTCGCACTGCCTGTGGCGTTGGGTGTGAACCCCCGAAGGCTCTGGGCGGCTCCGGTGCTTGAAGGAGAATTTGCTCGGCTCCGGATGGGAACTTTGGTAAACTCTCGACGATGTCTGCTTCGAAAATTCGGTATCGGATTGGTTCGCGATGGATCGCCTTGGGTGGCCTTTTGCTGGGGCTACTGGCTGCTGCTGCCTCGGCTCAGGCAGAGGAATGTCGACCGATCCCGGAAGGCACGGTGGGCAACTACCTTGGCCGCGATATGGACCGTAATGACGTTCTGCTCGAATCGATGCGCGACAAGTTCGTAGTCGTCTCCTTCTGGGCGAGCTACTGCCCGCCATGTCGCGAAGAGCTTCCGCTGCTCAGCTCGATTCAGCGTCAGGTGGGGAGCGATGAGCTGCAGGTTGTTGCCATCAATTTCGACGAAGATATGCGAACGCTCCGCAAAGCTTATCGGTCATGGAAGGGCTGGGGTGATATTCTGCTGACGCGAGACTCTCGTGGCCGTGCCGCTGATGAACTGGGGGTTTCGTATATCCCGACCACACTTGTTTTTGATCCACGTGGCAATTTTATCGATGCATCCTGTGGTTTCACGATGGATGGATTCAAAAAATTCGTAGGTCGACTCAACGAGCATATCATGGCGGAACGCCGGGTCCGCGAGAAGCCTGTGGCCGACGAGGATTGAGCGCGAGTAGCGCTCAACCCGAAGGCTGAAGCCAAGCATGGGGGGTAGCCTGCCATGCTGATTTCGAATCGTTTGCATCAGATCTTCATTGCGGGCTGATACGGGACATCACTCGACATAACGCACGACCACAAGCAGGAGGCTTCCGGGCCAGAAATCCCGGGAGCTTTCTGTTCCTGAGTGATGTGGAGCTATCCCCAGTCTGGCACACCGCGGGCACAAGCGGTGGGGGGCCTGGTGGCAAAACCGGTCACACCACGGTCACAGCATGGTCACAGGAGAGCAGGGCGCCCGGCGAGGCCAGAGGTGCCGCTTTCCCCTCACCCCCTGCGGCAGGAGATTGGTTCCCCGGCTCGAGATTTTCATCGAAATTGCGATCCCGGGTATGGATTTCTGACAGCCCGCTAAAGGGCCTTCATGTTTCCTGCCGTCGGACTGCTCGTGATTTCCGGTTGACGAAAATGGCGTTCTCCTGTTTTTTGATAGTCTCTGGATGGAGGGCAGCGACATGCTGCCACTCTTCTTTTCCGGTAGCTACTTATGAACACCTTCCTTCTCGTACTTGGCCGATATTCGACGGGATTCCTTCGGATCATTCTAGGGGCGGCGGTCCTGAGCTTCGGGCTCTCGGGCGTCACGCATGCTGCAACCGCAGAGCAGCGGTGCCAGAAGAAGAAACTGACTGCGCTGGGCAAGCGCAATCTCTGTCTGAATTCGGAGCTTTCAAGAGCGGCAGTGGGAGGTGTGCCTGAGCCGGCAAAGTGCGCTGATCGGTTCAATAAGGCGATGGCGAACGCGGACAAGGCGGCGGCGAAGAAGGGGACTTCTTGCCGATGGCTCGAACTCGGGGATGGGACTGTCCGCGATCTGAACACAGGCCTCCAGTGGGAAATGAAGACCGACGACGGATCGATTCACGACAAGAACAATCTCTACACCTGGAGCAGCGGCTCAACAGGGAAACCGGATGGATCCGCGTTCGTGGATTTCCTGGGAGCGTTGAACGCGGGTGAAGCGCCGTCGGGTGGAGTGATTACAGGGTGCTTCGCGGGCGAGTGTGACTGGAGGCTTCCGACAATCGATGAGCTGGCGGCAATCGTGGACACGAGCGCGCCGGGCTGCAGCAGTGGGGCTTCTTGTACGACGATTCCGGGCGACAACCCCACTGTTTCGTCCGGCGATATTGCTCCCCTGCAGTACTGGTCGTCGACGACGAATTTCGGCGTGCCCAGCGTTGCAAGGGTGGTCGGTTTCGACACAGGTTTCCCCGGCGGCTCTGCTCATAAAATTGACACCCGAGCCGTTCGCGCGGTTCGTGGCGGGTTCTGAGCCGTCTCACCTGATTGTCTGACACTGCATCCGCAGGGACGATCGGTCGGGCAGCATGACGTCTTCCAAGGGCACGGCACCGCTGCCCCGCAAGTCTAACGGCAACCCGCAGCCCACCTGAGTAGGCAGGCGAGCCATTACCCGCGAGGTAGGATGCGAATGGTCGTTTATGCGTTGCCCGGTGTTGGCTGAGTGGGGCACGATGCTCAGGTTGGCCGTGCGTGGTCTGGAGCTATCCCCAGTTTGGCACACAGCGGGCACAAGCGGTGGTGGGCCTGGTGACAAAACCGGTCACACCACGGTCACAGGAGAGCAGGCGGCCAGGGAAGCCAGCGTGTCGCTTTCCCCTCACCGCCGTAGGCAGGAGATTGATCCCCGGCTCGGGATTTTAATCAAAAGCAAGCCGGGGGCTTTGCCGAGATCGCCTCCAGGTCCCAGCTTTGGTTGGCAACATCGATTTGTGTTGGTCGCCGTTTTTTTAACGATCCGCAGGTGCGGGTCAGGGCGCGGCGCTACTAGAAGTGCAATTGCACGTGGAGGATCAGGGCATCTGCCCCGTCTTCCAGCGCAATCTCTGACCAGGGCGCTATGTCGACCCCTTGGGGATCCCGTCGCGAGTCTTCATTCTCAGGGTGCGATGGCTAGGGGATCGTGCGGATATTCAGCTTGAAGCCGTTCTGGATCTTGTTCCAGTCCGTGGTCAACTCGTAGGTATTGCCACAGGTTTCCATCCGCAGGGTCATCTCGGTTTCGGTTGCTGCATCGAGGTCATCGAATGCGCGGAATTGGAAACGCCAATAGCCCTCGGGCCGTCGCGACATCTGAGTGAGGCTAATCCCATCCCGTGCGCTCGGGCTCGTTCGTGCCAAACGATCCCTGAAGAGGTTTTTTCTTCCCTTCCGCACCAGATCACCTGGCAGAAGTGAGCCATCGTAGATCGGCCCGTTCGCGTTGCTCAATGAGATGCGGAAGTCACAAAGGACGGGGTCGTAGGGCTCCTCGGGGTAGAACCCGGCAAGCAGATAGAGCATATCCAGCCGCGCTGGATTCCGGACCAATCTCACTCGCGATGCACATGGGTGATTGCAAACCGACTCGAAGTCCCCCGGTGTCTGGGAAGGCGTGACCGTCGGTATTGGGGGTGTCGGGCTCGGGCTGGGACTCGGACTCGGGCTTGGGCTCGCGCTTGGACTGGGGCTTGGACTCGGGCTTGGGGTGGGGAATGGCGGGTCGGCGTCAACACCGCCGGTCAGGAGGAAATTGCGGCCTCCGTCGTTAAAATCGCCGGTTCCAGACGGCCCGATACTTAGCCTTAACGTGAAGGACGAAGTGTTTGAGAAGCTGAACGACGCTGTCCGGTTTGCCTGCAGTGGGGTCAAATCCAACGGATCCGTCGGATTGTCCGCGCCCGTTCCGGGCGTGGTGGCACCAAAAAAGGGTTGCGTCGCGGTGATGACTGGAGTGGACCAGTCAGCCGCGGGGGTGGTTGCTTGATAGGTCGAGCTCAACTCGGTGTCGGGGGTGGTTGTCCAGGTGGCCGTGCCATTCCGGCTGAGAAGTTGAACGGATTCGATCCCACTGGCTGGAGTCACCCGCTCATCACTGTCGGTGTCCAAGTACAGAACTGAAAAGTCAAAGTCGGCAAACACCGCATTGTCATTGTTGTTCGGGTCCACCAGCGTAAAGGTGAAGTTTGCGCTGAAGTTGTTTCTCAGGTTGATCCGTCCGAAACGAAAATTGGCAGCCGTCAAGCCACTCAGGCCGTTCAAGTATACTCTGCCATCGAAGCCAGGCTGTGGGTTGAAATTATTCGCCTGGTAGGAACCCCCGGTGACCGTCGCAACCAGATCGACATTCGTGCCACCTACGTTTGCGATCGAACCCCAACGGATTACGAGATTGTTGTTGTTTTGAAGATTGCTGAAATCCGTATCACCATTGAAAGTAGGTGTACTGTTCGTGAAATCCAGGAGAGTGTTCGCAGCGCTGGCCAAGCGCGCATTGCAGAGCGCGAATAACGAAACCCACACCAACGTTAGTGCTTTTGACGCATTTTAGAGGCTTTCAATGGTCGAATCCGTTCACCGGGACGGGCGCACCGTTTCGGAGTTTGCCGAGGGCATCGTGGACCGCGAAACCGCATTTCTGGTCTTTGGCCATCCGTGTATCGGTGGGTGTGATGGCGGGTCGGGAAAACGCCCTTGGGATGGTGAGGGGTGATGGGTTTACAGGATTTCGCATGGGTGAGGGGGCGTTTTCTCGATGCAGGAAGAGTAGTTTGAGTCGGCTCTGGCTGTCAAGGCAAGGGTTTGAGTCGACGTGAGAACGGCAGGGATTTAGGGGCTTTCTCCGCCTATATGGACCGAAAACCGCCGCCCGGGCCACTCTTCAAGTCCTCGACCAGTGGATCGAGATTGCCGGGGTTCAATCCCTCGGAGCATCCGGTATTCACCCCTTGCCGCATTTCACGATTTTCGCAGAAAAATTTCACCCCGGAAAAATCGCTCCAAGCCACCAGATGGGGAGTCCCGCGTCATACCCCGCGGACGAGAAACCGAACTCGTTCAACGCTAGAGACTGGCGCTATTTCGGGTCCACCGGTTTTCCAGTGCTCCGGGGGCGGACGTTGTGCCATGGGTTGCTGGCGTAGTCCTGCGGGGCGGTGCGAAGGAAAATGCTGGATGGTTCAGGGGAGACAAACGCACGCCAGGGGGTCCGGTTTTCTTCGATCTCGACGTGGCCGGGGTCGAGGCGGGCTACCGGGGTGGCCATTGTGGTGCCGTCGTAGAAGACCTTGTCGCGAACGCCGTTGGGCCAGTGCATCCAATCGCCACTCTCGACCCAATCGCGATCCGGAAGTACTTCCTGAGTTTCGGATACGTCGATCGACGAGCGAAAGGCGAGGTCTGTGGACTCGAGACGGGAGCGCAGAGTATTCTCTGCCATTTCGTGGTGTACGACTGCGGGGAGTCGCAAGAGGTGGAGGGGGTCGACGGTCACTTCGCTGGTCTGCAGGTCGAGAATCAGCATCGCGGGTCGGTGGTCTGCGGTCTCGACGTAGGTGATCCACTCGGCACGAGGACCTTCGAAGGCATTTTCTGTCTGAGAGATTCTGAGGGTCAGATAATGGGCGTCTGTGGTCTCATCTTCCAGAATTCGGATGGCCCGCAGACTCATATCGTTCGGCGGCTGCACCAGGCTTGCGAAACCTTCCAGATCGGTGATGCGAAAATTGAAGTAGGCCGAGGGGGTGGTGTTGGGGATTGTAAAGGAGGCCAGAGCATCGCCATCTCCGGCAATGGCCTTTTCTGCGATATCCAGAACCATGCCGGGATAGAAGTCGTTCTTGAATTTGATCAGGGTCTGGCGATGTTTGTCCGTGATGTCGAGATAGTCAGCGTCGAGGTTCCACCAGGCCGAGATCACCAATTCGAGGGGGTTCAGGTAGACGTAGCTGTGCTTGGGGGTGGGGTGGATGTATTGTTCCCAGCGGGACTCGTCTTCGATCTCGATCTCTTCGTCGGCGATCTTGATGCCATCGCGATTATGTTCCGAGGCATTGTAGAGAGTATGGTCGCACACGCCGTGGCCCCAGTGGATGTAGTCGTTGGCGGCGACGAATTCGCGCGCGAACGCCACCGGGGTGGCCGGCTCCTGGGGCCAGACGATTCGCGAGGTGAAATAGGAGCGCTCTTCGGTGCCGTCGTCACCAGCCACGCCGACATGGCTTACGATTTTGCCATCGCAGAGTTCGTGGCTGACGGGTTCGGGATGGGTGAGAAGGTTCACCGGATCGGCCGACATATCGGCGGCGGCGGCCTGAACGACGAGAAAGCGGGGCTGGCCGGTCAAAGGGTCTTTGACGAAAACCGACCACTCGGCTCTGGCTCCGCTGACGAGTCCTCCCGAGGATTGGTAGACGTTCAACACGAGAAAGTAGCTGTCCGTATCCTCTTCGAGGATGCGCAAGGGGGCGAGTCGGAACCCTTCGGGAAGCTCTTTTTTTTCGAATCGCTCGACCTGCGCGCGGTCGCGAAATTCGAAATTGATGAAGATCGAGTAGGGATCGCCCTCGACGTGGAAGTTCATCCATGGGTTGTTGGCGCCCTGCGCTACGGCCTCCGCATAGTCAATGGCATCGAGGCCGAAGAAAAGGCTCTTGAGAAGAGCCAGGGACTGCCGCTGTTCGGCCGGCGGCGACACAAAGGGGGTCGGCGGAATTGTGACCGTCATGGCGCGGCCGTCGTCCGAAAGAGTGAGAGGCGTCATCGCCTCTGCTCTCAAGTCGTTGAACCGGCCGGCCAACGTTTCCGCGCCGTCGGTGTGAATCTCCACTTCTCCTTCGACCTCGCTGCGGTCCAGGGAAAGCCAGCCCTGGATTGACCTGGCGCCGCGCAGACTGGCCTTTCCCGAGCCGGGGGCCTTGATGTCGCGATAGAGGGCGGGCAGCCCGTAGACGAAAGCAATGGGTTCCTCGCGCTTGAGGTGTGGGAGGTAGGGGGCAATCGCCGGAGCATCGATGGCGGCAGATTCGCGGGTGTCGATGCAGTTTCTGATCAGTTCTTCTCGTCCGACGAGGATCAGGTCTTCTTCGATGGCGCAGAGCCGAAGAGAAGATTCGGCCAGTGCGTGGATCGATCGGCCGCGGTAGCTCTGGGGCTCGGATCGTTGGCACGCATCGAACAGGGAATGGCTTGATGGCGTCTCGGGTTGGAGGACGAGCAAGAGGCCGTCTTCGGCATGGGTGGTCTGGATCAGTGCGATATGACGAGCCTGCAGCAAAGCATCCGGCGCGGGGCTCAGGCTCGCGATGAGTCGGAACGGCTGCAGAAGCGCCGGGTCGGCCCCTTGGCCTTCGAGCATCGCCTTGACCGTGCCCGCCGCGGACCCGGCGAGAAGCCTCTCCATGGCCAGAGTCAGGACCCCTCGTGCATGGCTGGGGAGCGGAAGCCGGTCGGCAAAGTCTTTGGTGCCTGTTTGGTCGGTCGGGGTTCGTTCCATGATCAAGCTATCCTCACTCAAGTCTATCCCCATTACCCAACCGGTGGTTATAAATTTCCACATCGATGAACAAATGACCGGGGCCATCGCACTCAAAGTCGCCGGATGTTTCGGCGGCATCCGGCCCGATGAACGCGATGTCATAGACCAAGAGATAGTAGGGAACACAGACCTCCCAATTGCAGCCGGTAATCTGCTCTCGCGGGTTCTGCAATTCGACCGCGTAGTTGACGACTTCTCCATCGACGGTGCAGGTGAAGTCAGCATTTGGCGGGTCGTCTGCAAAAGAGTTCTCGCCTTCATCCCAGAGAGCCATAAACTCTTCGGTCGGGATCTGTCCCGCTTCTCGGTAAGGGCGGTCGGTAAACCATCCGGTGTTTGGACTTATCCCGCCCAGCGTCAGCGTGGAGTCGTATAGGCTTGCCCCGTTTGAGGTTTGGACAAAGAGATACTCCGGTCCGTTCTTGTCCGAGTCGTCACAGGAGGCCGCAAAGAGCATGGCCGCGGCGAGTAGAAGCGTCGGTGCTTTCATTCGGGGAGATCCCTCAAATTTTCGAACGTTTTGCAAACTCGGGAAACCCATTTTTTTGGTTGAGACCCGAATGAGGTCGGATACGTTCCAGGGGAAGGATGAAGTCGAATCGCGTAGAGCCTGCCGCGTGGGGAAGGCCCAAAGCAACGTGAACGGGGGAGCAATGTATTTCTGGAATATCGAAGGCCTGCTGGACGATATAGCCAGCCAGAAAATTACGGAGCAGCAAAAATTTTACTACTATCTGCTTCTGGGTTGTGGGGCTCTTGTAGTCATGACTCTTGTTCGGACCTTTCCGGCGTCGCCGGACGAATTGCGAGTCGGACCGGCCGCTGCGGATTTGATTCTTTCCCTGATCATCACCATTTGGGGGACGAAGCGATGCTTTGCCATCAATCAATCGGGAAGCGGAGGGGATTTTATCGCTCGTATGACCTGCTTGACTCTTCCGGTTTCCATTCGTTGGACAGTCGTGGTGATCCCCTACCTCTTTATTACAGCTTTTTTCCTGGAGTTTATCGAGCGTGTATTCGAGGAAGGTTCTCTCCAACAAATATTATCTCTGTATGCGGAAATGGCGCTCTTCCAAATACTGTATTTGGGGTATTTTTTGTATTTGATCGGAAAGTTCCGGGCGCTCGCTGCCAAAACGGCAGCGAGCTGATCACGTTCGTCCAGCCATAGGCGAGCAGCGCGGCCCGGCGTGCCGCTTTGCCCTCATCCCCCCTGCGGCAGGGTATGGATCCTCGGCCAGGGATTTTATTCAAAAACAAGCAGCAGTCCTCGCTCGGATCGGGGTCTGAGTTTTTTTTGAAAAAACCAAGAAAGCCTTGCGGGCGATTTCAATTTACTCCGCCGGTGGAACTCATAGGACCTCGGATAGGGCCCCAACACGACGAGACCTGCTCGCCGTCCTGAACTTTGCCATTGTACTCTCTCTGGCTCGTCTCGCGCTGATGATGTTCCGTCCGCCTAGCGATCCGGATTACCGCCTCGCACTGACCGTGTTTCGCGGCTCTGTTTTCACCATTCGGACAGGTGTCGCAGCCATGGACCTGCGAGGGGGGCGACTCGAAGAGCGGGAAGGGCGCCCCATGAGCCTATTCGGCGCAGACGGGCGAATGCCGCGAAGAGCCCGCTTGATGAGCCGTCAGGTGCCACGAGCCGTTAGCCCCGCCGATGGGTGATCAGTCATATCCACACCGCAGGTCGCACGGCAACGCGCAGCCCAACTGAGGTGGGAAACGAGCCCTTACCCGCAGGGTAGGCTGCGAATAGTCTTTTCGGCGTTGCCCGCGATTGCGGGGCTCAGGCACGATAGGCAGGTCGCCGGATTCGGAGGGTGACGGGCAGCAGGGGGGTGGCATACGATGCCGGTTTCGAATCGTTTGAATCAGATCCTTTTTGAGCGCGCGCTCGCCGAGAGCGAACTGGCAGCGGCCGCCGGTCTGGATGCGGGGCACCTGAACCGAATCAAGAATGGTCGGGTGGTGCCGAACGTGGCCACGGCGCTCCGGCTGGCTCGGGTGCTGGGGGTCTCGGTGGAGGCCGTCTTTGAGTGGAAGCCTGACTGATTGCGCCTGACGCGCGCATTTCAGGTGCGGAGCCAGATCCGCATGGCGCCGTCGTCGCCGGTGCGATCGAGATCCCTCTCGAAGCGCTCCACCCA
>JAQWJE010000047.1 GCA_029248525.1 Candidatus Binatia bacterium | reverse complement strand
CTCGAGGCCCTTCGCTACGAGGCCGCGTAGCAAATTCGAGTTCTGCTACACGCGCAGCGCTTTGTGAGCGCCCGCCCGGCGGCGTCGCCGCCGCCGTTTGAGCCCGAAAACTGACCCGCCCAGCGGCTCTGCCACGGGCGGGAAGGCGATTTAGCGACTGCTTGTGGCAGGATTCGGCTTGACGAATAGAGCGTCGCTTGGGCAAAAAGGGCCTTCATGTTTCCTACCGTCAGGAGATCTGGAGGGAGCGCAGCAACGGATTCCTCCACGACCTCGGGCATTGAGGGATCACCGAGCCTGGCGGGAGTCCAACCCTTGGAGGTCGGACTCTCCTGCCGGTAGTGGCCATTCCCCGCACAAGGATCCCTCCCCGTATGTGAAGTGCGGGAGGGATCTTCAGTACGGGACGGGGCACCTCCCTGCTGGCTCAAGGCCAGCGGCATCCAGCGCGTTGACAACCGCTTGCCCGAAAGTTGCTATCACAGGGGTATGCGAAGCAGCGGGATGATCCGTCTCAGCTCGGCCTACCACCTTCCGGAATACATCCGGGCGCACGGGGGGGCGCCCGAGCGCGTGCTGGCAGCGGCGGGACTGGTCCCCGCTGATGTTGACGCTCCCGACCGTTGGTTGGCGGCAGAGCAATTGGCCGATCTTTTCGAGGCCGCATCTGCAGAGCTTGATGATCCGTGGTTCGGAATCCACCTGGGCCTCGAGGCCCCCATCGAGGATTTCGGCCTGATTGCCTACGTGATCCTGAACGCGCCGTTGGTGAGAACGGCGATGGAGAACCTCGAACGCTACGCTAAGGAGCATTCCTTCGGCCCGATCGAGGCCTCCCGCCTCGAGGTAAAGGGAGACGTCGCGGAGATCGGTTTCGTAACGCCCCCGGCCCTGGCGGGGCGGGTCCGGCAGTTGATCGAGTTCCATTTCGCCAGCATCGTCCGGACCATTCAGCGGCTCGTGGGGGATGACTCGGTGGTGAAGGAAGTTCGTCTCCAACATCCGAATGTCGTGGGCCGCTCCGCGGTTTGCCCATATCTCGATGTTGAAATCGGGTTTGGATACGGGGTAAGCACGGTTCGCTTCGAGGCTTCCGCGATGAACCTGCCGGTCGTGGGTGCCGATCGCAGCCAGTTGCCGATTGTCCGGACACGACTGGGCGACTTGGAGAGTGCCTCCGGCCGCGATCTGCCCACGCAAGTGGGGGCGGAGCTCGCCGAGATGCTCTGCGATGGAGCTCCCGGGGTGGGAGAGGTAGCTCGCAAGCTGGCGATTGGTGCGCGGTCGCTTCAGCGCCGACTCGCGGAGCATGGTACCTCGTTCCGCGAGGTGCTCGGGCGCGTCCGGATCGAGTTGGCCGAGGAATACCTCGCTGGGTCCGATCTCCAGGTTGCCGAGATCGCGGGGTTGCTCGGCTACTCTGAGCCCAACAGCTTCACGAATGCCTTCCGAGCCGAGCGTGGTGTTTCCCCGACGGAGTGGCGCAAGCGTCGACGCGATCGCCTCAAGACATCCGCTCGTATGGCCCCTGCAGGGCAGTCAAAGCTTGGCGTAAAATCGTAGGTTTTTGTCGTCCGGGCGTAGGTTCTAATCAGAACCGAGTCTGTTGAGGGAGGCCCCCTTAGGCTAAAACCCCAACTAACTTGGCGCGGATCGAGGATTTCCTGGCCGCGTCCTATTAGCTCCAACCCGGGAGTTCCACCATGCACTTGCCCACCACTCGCTGTACCGTCGCTTTTCGCAGGTTCCTCCTGCTGACACTGTTGCTCCTGCCGATTGCGGCGGAGGCCGCAGTCACCATCTCTGGCCGGGTCTACAACGACGCTGACGCGAGCCAGAGCTTCACAAGCGGCGATACGGGACTCGCTGGCGTGACCGTCGTGGTCTACGACCCCGAAGACGATTGGTGCGAGAGCGTCGCGACGGCTGGCGATGGCACGTATTCTTTTTCTGTTGCGTCTTCCGGTACTGTGCAGATCTACGAAGCGGCCGGGGAGACACCTGGCGCGCTGACGGTCTGTACTCCCAGTATGGATGCGGTCGACCCCGCAACGCAGGAGGTTACGCGCGGTACGATTCGCGACCCGGACGGGTACATGTCGACCACGGCCAATCGCATCGATCTCACGCTCTCCGGGTCGAATGTCACGGGTCTCGACTTTGGAGACATGACCCGCGGCGCCGACATTCCCTGCGGCTCGATAGGCTACCTCTTCCAGAAGAACCCCTCCGAGCTCTGGGTCGTGGACCTGGTCACGGGAGACAATGCCCTCGAAGTCGATACCTGGACCGGGCAGCTCAATGGCGTTGGTTACGACGTGCTCAGTGGTCTCATCTGGGGCAGCATTCGGACCGGTGGGTCGAGCCCAAACCGGATCGGCTTTGTCGACGGGGATTGGAACGAGTTGAGCCTGCCTATCGTGAATTTCGTCGGAACGAGCGAGGTCTTCGAAGCAAACTCGGGCGACGTGGATCTTGACGGCTACCTCTATGCCGGCACCGCGGGGGGCTCCAACTGGCGCAAGATCGACCTCAACCCGCAACGAACGACCTATCTCCACGCGGTGAACTGGGCGACCAATCTGCCGGACACGAGCCCTGTACCGGTCAGGGGACCCGGGACCGGCGTGGACATGGCCTTCAGCCCAATCGACGGCATCGCTTACAGCGTCAGCAACAAGCAGAAGCTCGTCAGCGTGGATCCCGATAGCGGAGACACCGCCTTGCTGGGAGACCTCTCCGAAGAGATCTCGGCCGATACGTCTTCCGGCTTTGGTGCCCAGTTCATGGACGACGAGGGTTTCCTCTACATCAGTCACAACGCCACCGGGGATATCTTCCGCGTCGACCTCAGCACCCCCCCTACCGGCGGCGCCGTTCCCTCCGTGACGTTTTTTGCTCACGGTCCGAGCTCGACCAAGAATGACGGCGCGCGCTGTTCGCTGGCTGAAACGGCGGATATCGACTTTGGTGATGCGCCCGCTTCCTATGCCACCTTGTTGAACGATGACGGTGCGCGGCACATCGTGCTCGCGGATGCTCTTTACCTGGGCGCGACAGCCCCGGACTCGGCCGATAACGCCGCCGTGTCAGCCGATGCTACTGGCGACAACGATCGCGAACTGAATGACGAAGACATCACGAGCGCGGCTTTCGACAACTACGTGCTGGGGGATTCCGCTTACGACGTGGACATCCCGGTCAACAATGGCACCGGGGCGAATGCATTCGTTCGTGGCTGGATCGACTGGAATGCTGACGGAAGTTTCGACGGAGCCGACGAGAGCTCGGACCTGGTGGAGGTCAGTGCGGGTGCATCCTCGGCGACTCTCAGCTGGACGATTCCGGCCGGTGCGACCTCCGGTTCTTCATTTGCCCGGTTCCGGATTGCGAGTGACGGAGCAGATCTGAACGGGGCGAGCGGACCGGCATCGAACGGCGAGGTGGAGGATCTCGCGGTACCGGCCATCCAGGACCCGGAGCCGACGCCGACTCCCACGCCGACTCCCACGCCGACTCCCACGCCGACTCCCACGCCGACTCCGACCCCCACGCCGACGCCCACGCCCACGCCGACGCCGACCCCCACGCCGACTCCCACACCGGCGCCGACCCCCACGCCGGCACCCACGCCGACACCCACGCCGCTGCCGACGCCCAGCGTAACGCCTGGACCCACGGTGACGCCGAGCTGGCCGCGGATCTGCAACCATCCATGTCCGTCCAAGATCCGCTTCCGGCGCAACGGAGAGGACCTCGTCTATCTCAAGCTGGGCCTCGATCTGCCGGCGGACTTTGATCCTGCGACGGCAGAGATCGAGATCGAGATCGAGAGCGGCGGTGAGAGCGTCTACACCGGTACGCTGTTGGAGGGTGACGTCGCCAAGCGCGGCCACAAGTGGCAGTTCCTCGATCGCAGAGCGCGAAAGGGCAGCGGGACGCGAGACGGCATTTCCCTCATGCAGACGACTCTGAATCGAGATGGAGTCTGGCGCGTGCAGTTCAAGGCCTTCAGCGACCTTTCCGCTGCGGTTGACCCGTTGGTCCGCGTGACCGTCTACGTGGACGGAGCGACGGTATACGAGCGCGAGGAGATCTGGAGGGAGCGCAGCAACGGATTCCTCCACGACCTCGGGCATTGAGGGATCACCGAGCCTGGCGGGAGTCCAACCCTTGGAGGTCGGACTCTCCTGCCGGTGGTGGCCATTCCCCGCACAAGGATCCCTCCCCGTATGTGAAGTGCGGGAGGGATCTTCAGTACGGGACGGGGCATTTCCCTGCCGCTGCAAGGTCTATGTCCATCACCCCCCCCAACACCGCGCAGGTTCCGGGAAAATCTCAAGCCGGGGATCAATCTTCCCGTCTGTGGCAGAGCCGCTGGGCGGCTTTGCAGACTCAACCCTTCGCCCCCAAACCCCTCTGCGCCAGTGAGATTCAGGCTTGCCAAGCAGAACGCCCTTGCTGTAGACAGGGCGCTCGTGCCACCCACCGCTCACAAGGCCCACCTGCGTGCACTCCACTTGGCGCTCCACAACCACGCTCGTGCCCGGCAAACCTCGACTCAGGAACGATCCAACCGGAATCGGATAGGCGATTGCGACCCGGGGGGCGGCCCATCGCGTGGGCTCATTCTGCGAGCGTGTCGCGCTGAAGCCCCCAATTCTGGCTGGATCTTCGAGATGTGCCGCATGACCTCGGGAGGGGCGCCACTCCAGCTTCCTGCCCTATCCCAGGAGCGCCGGATTTTTTGTGGAGGCGAGCCGGGGTGAACGAGGCATTGCGATGGCGCTGCGGCCGCTGCGGGTCGGACTTCACCGACGTCGAGGCAGGTTGCAGCTGCGGATGGGCACCGCAGCTGCGGTCCGGCTACCTTGCCACGACCACGACGTCTTTCGTTCCGGCGGGGTTCTCTGTCGATCGGCGCGATCACCTGCGCGATCTGGAGCAGAACCATTTCTGGTTCGAGGCACGCGATCGATTACTGTCGCGCATCCTGACGCGTACGCGCAGCCAGCAAGCATCGAAGGCAATTGACCTGGGCTGCGGAACGGGTCGCTTCCTGAGCACACTGGGCGGCTTTGCCGGAACGACAGTGGGCGTGGAAGGACACGACGCGCTAGCCTCTCAGGCGGCCGCCCGGGACAGCGGCGCGATCGTGATCGCGGCGGATGTACAAAGTGTGCCGCTGGCCAGCGGACAATTCGACTTGATCTCCATTCTCGACGTACTCGAACATGTCGATCCACTCTCGCTGCTTCGCGAGGCGGGAAGGCTGGCGGGGCCCGGGGCTCGCTTGCTGATCTCCGTACCCGCTTTTGCGTGGCTATGGAGCCATACGGATGAGGCGGCAGGCCACCGCTGCCGCTATGATCTGGCATTGCTGCGCAGCGAGCTGGAGGCTAGCGGCTGGACACTCGACGGCCACACCTACTATCAGGCGTTGCTCCTCCCGCTTGTATTCGCATCGAGATGGCGTCGCAGCGATCGCACGTCGGGAATCGAGCGCACCCCCCCGGCATGGCTGAACCGCTTGCTAGGGGCATGCAACGCCATGGAAGTCGCTGCATTCTCGAGGTTCTCGCTTCCATTCGGGAGCAGCTTGCTAGGATGGGCACAAAGGACGGAATGATGGCGGCGCAACCAATTGAACTCGTATACGTAGGGTACCGCTCGGAGGAACTGCGCCAGGTTCTCGATGCCGGCGTCCGCACCTTTCTGGTGGACCGGGAGTGGCGCGGCAAGGAACGCCGGCAACTGGGGCAGGATACCGAGATCGACGCCGCCAGCCGAGAAGATCTGGCAGCAGCAACAGCGCTACCCGGAGCCCGCGTGTGGTGTCGCATCAACTCCTTCGGCAACCAGACACCACAGGAGGTGGAAGAGGCGATTGCAGTGGGCGTGGACTGCGTCTTTCTTCCAATGGTGCGCACCATCGAAGAAGTGCGCGGATTTCTCGCGTTGGTGGCGGGTCGCTGCAAAACCGCGATTTTGGTCGAGACCGACGCCGCCGTATCCCTTGCCCCGGAGTTCGGCCGCATGGGTCTTGATTTCATCTACGTCGGCCTGAACGATCTCGCGATCGACCGGGGCTACACCAACATCTTCCGAGCCGTTGCGGACGGAACCGTAGAACGGGTCCGCGAAGCCTTCCCGGATACACGTTTCGGCTTTGCGGGAATGACCGATGTCCATCGCGGCGATCCGATCCCGGCACACTTGATTCTCCGGGAGCTACACCGACTCGAGAGCGGCTTCTGTTTCTGTCGTCGCTCGTTCCGGCGAGACACGCAGACGCGGGATATGGCCGAGGTGGTCGCGGAGATCACCGCGCTCTATCAGGGCTTGAGCGAGCGGAGCACTGACCAAGTCCAACGCGACCGCCTGGAGCTGGTCGAGGCAATTCGCTCGAATGACTAGCGGGTCTGGAGAGAGCCAGCTGACATGAAGACCGGGTGGCCCAGGCATCTTCTCGCGCTCGGAGGATTCGGCCTCCTGGCGGCGATCCTCTGGTTTCACCGCATTCACCTGGATGCACCGCAGGAGTACGGCCTTGCTGCCAGCGACATCTTTCGGTTTACGTGGCCGGAGGTGGTCTATGCCTGGCAGCGAATTCAGGCAGGGGAGCTACCCTTGTGGAACCCCTACCAACTGGCGGGCATCCCGTTCAGCTCGCTTCAATCCCGGGGCCTGTTCTATCCGCCCAATATGCTGTTCCTGCAGCTTGCCCCCTCACCCGCACGAGTGATCGCCCTGCAGGCGATCACCCACCTGGCGGCAGCAGGATTCTTTTCCTGGTTGTTGTGTAATCGGCTGGGAATGTCGACGGCTGCATGCATCACGGCAGCATTCAGCTTCATGCTGTCCACGCAGATTTTCAACGACTTCTACCATCCCGTGTGGTTGTCGACGATGGTCTGGCTGCCTGCAATTTTCTGGGCCGTGATCGGGCTGGTGCAGCGCCCGGAGATCCGGCGAGTGCTGGTCCTCGGGATCGTAATCGCTCTTTGTTTTCTGGGTGGCTACGCACAGGGATTCCTCTACTCCGTGCAACTGGGTGCCGCGTGGGGGATTTTTTGCCTGTTCGCCTTCGGCGCAAGAAAAGAGCGCCTGCGCACGGCGGGCCTGGGTGCACTAGCCGGACTCATCGCTGTCGGGCTCATGAGCGTACAACTACTGCCTGCCCTCGAACTCGCCCAGCAAGGCACGCGAGACCTGGGAGGTCTGTCCCTTTGGAAAGCCGCCAGGTTTTCCTTCGGAACAAAGGCCCTTTTGCACGAAATTTTCGCCGGGTTTGTGCCGATCCTCGGCGCCACCAAGCCATGGACCCTGCCTGTTTACCTTTCGCTCTTCGCCCTGCCACTGCTTGTTGCCGGCGGAGCCGACCGAGAACGGAGAAAGGTGTGGCTGTTTTTTCTGGTCGCCGCGGTCGTCTCCGGGATGTTCACTCTGGGCGGCAAAACGCCAATCTTTGCCTTCTATCACGCCTTGCCTCTGGGCGACCTGTTCCGCTCACCCAGCCGGATGCTTTTCGTCTGGGTTTTCTGTTTTTCGGTCCTTGCGGGAATCGGCGTTGAGGGGATTCAGCGGTTCTCCGGATCCATCTTCCCGCTCGAGCGCAGGCACACCAGCGGCAAATGGCGAGACCGCTCCCTTGTCTTCGGTCTCGTCCCCCTATTGATCGCAGCCGCGGTCGGTATCGATCTCTATGCGCGAACCGATCTCCAGTTCAGCCACCCGGTGCTGCAGGTCGACCGGCCTTATGCACCTCCGGGATTGATCCGGGATCTCCGCAAGCGAGGGGGGACTGAGCGCGTGTTTCTCGAAAGAATTGGCAGCTTCGCCGCGTTTCCCGGCGATCGCCCACGGTCGGGCCTTTCCTACAAGCTTGGCACGTTCTACCAATTGTTCACGGTCCCCGACTACGATCCGCAGCTCCCCGGGGCCTATCGCGACTATTTCTTCGGCGACGAGGTGCCGCCGTTCTGGCATGGGGCGATCACTCTCACCCAAACCAACCGAGCAGTTCAACAGAACCAGCGGCTCCGGTTACTCGACCTGATGAGTGTGCGTTTCTACGCCGCGCCCCGCAAAGAGCCCGGCCCCCGCAGGGCAAGCCGACGGCGGACACTCAGACAGGTGGTCGGTGGTGAGGTTCGTACCCTACCGCAAACCATCGTGATCGAGCGTCCGTCGGCATTGCCCAGAACTTGGGTTGTTGCCCGGACGGTACAGGAGCCCGATGCACGGCGGGCGGCCGCGCAGCTTCGCTCGGCCGAATTCGAGCCGAGCGAGGTCGCAATCCTCGAAGACGCCCTCCCCGAACTGGAGCATGGAGCGCTGGCCGACCACAGCCCCACCGCATCGAGCGGTGAATCCCGCATCCTCCGCTTCGCGCCAGAAGAAGTTGTAATTGAGGCAACCTGCCTGCGCCCAAATTGCCTTGTCGTCCTGACGGATCTCTACTACCCCGGCTGGGAGGCGACGGTGGACGGCGTGAACGCTCCGCTTCGCCGCACCAACGTACTCTACCGAGGCATCGCCATCGGACGGGGCACCCACCGCATCGTCTATCGCTACCGCCCGACTTCCCTCTATCTTGGTGCGGCGGTGAGTGCCTTGACAATCCTTGTGATGTTTACTGCATGGCTCTACAGCCGTCGCCACCAGAGCTGACATGATGAGATTGCATCGCGGGTACTTTTGGGCCAGAAGGCAACCGAGGTTATGGTGAAGCGGGTTTTGATCACAGGCGGCGGGGGCTTCGTAGGTGCGAATCTGGCACACCAACTGGTGGAGCGTGGGGATGAGGTGCATGTTTGCGTTCGCCCGGACGGAGATCTCTGGCGATTGCAGGAGTTGCGGGGACGCATACATGTCCATGCCGTCGACCTCGGGCAACGCGACCCGGTCCTCGATCTGGTGAGCGACCTGCGTCCGCAATGGGTCGTAAATTGCGCCGTGGGCGGGGGAGGTCATCCGCGAACAGAAGACCAGCGTCATGGCGCGATGGAGTGCAACGTGCTTGGCACCTTCCATCTTCTCGAAGCCGTGCGCGCCGCTGGCAGCGAGAAATTCGTGCAGTTGAGCAGTTCACTGGAATACGGGCCCCAATCGCACCCGCTGACCGAGTCCAGCCCGCTTGAGCCCATCACCTTCCGCGGCATGACGAAAGCGGCGGCGACGCTGGCTTGCCTCCAGGCGGCTCGCACCGATGGGGTACCGGT